>JACDAH010000387.1 GCA_013695505.1 Chloroflexota bacterium
GTCGACGACCTCGCCGACGCGATCGCCAGCGCCGTGGCCGCGACCGACGCCCCTGTGCTCGAGGCCGCCCGAGCCTGACGCAGGCTGTCCCTCGGCAGCCTCGGCCCGACCGATCGCGGGCGCTCAGCTCCCGCCACAAGCCCGGGCGGGCGCTCCTCCCAGGAGCAATGCGCCTGTCAGGCGCGCTCTTGCGATGAACGTGCAGGGCTCGCATGCGAAATCGACGCATGTTGCCTTCTGGGGCGACGTCCACGAGGGATCTGTCGCGAATTCGCGCCCCACAGGCGCAATGCGCCTCACAGGAGCATCCTCGGCGCGAGCGCGAGCGCGAGCGCGAGCGCGAGCGCCTGCGCGACAGCCGACGACCGCGCCGCACAATGAAGTGGGGTGGCCTACGGGGGTCGAACCCGCAACCGCTGGAGCCACAATCCAGTGCTCTACCATTGAGCTAAGGCCACCAAGCACGCGCGCGCGGCGTCAGCGCCGTGCGTGGGCCACGGGAGTCTACCGGATTCCCGGTCCGGGTCGTGATGACCCGGAAGTGTCCTGTACACGGTCCCGACCACCTGTCATGATCCCCGTCCGCCGGCCCGAGGCGTGGAGGACCGTGATGACCGACCACCGCCGCGCCGTCCGTCTGTGCGCCTTGCTCGCCGCCGGGCTCGCCGTCGCCGGAACCAGCGCCTCGCCCGTGCCCCCGGCGCCGACCCAGCCGCTCAGCGTCAACGGCACGGTCCATCTGACCGCCGCCGATCCGGTCGCGATCCAGCCCCTGTCCTTCGTCGTCGGGCAGGGCAATCTCACCTCGCTCGCCGTCACTCCAGCCATCGGCGATGCCCCCGCCCAGGGCTCGGTCGTGGCCTCCATCGTGTCCACGGACCCGACCGAGATCCTCCTTACAAACCCGGCGACGGGATCGGCGTCCGGCGCGCCGCTGTCGAGCTGGGCGGTCGACTGCCGCGCCGGCCCATGCGAACGCCGCTATGCCCTCGTGATGACGTGGCTCGATGCGCCCGACGCCGGGGCGAGCGATGTCGCGTGGACAGTCGACGCGACGGCCACCTTCGTGGGCTCCGTGCCGGCCGGGGCAACGCCCGGCGTCGTGACCTGAGCGCCCCCGCCGACGATCCGACCATCGATCCGTCCACGACCCTGACGAAGGCCACCAGCGGCAAGCCCATCCGGCTGACCGAGTCCGACCGATTCCGTTCGTGGACGATCGGCCTGTCGCCACCGAAGACCGCCCGCGCAAACCAGGGGTGGCCGGCAATCAGCCAGGCTCGGCTCGGCCTCGCCGTCACACAGGTCGATGGGCCGCCGATGACCTTCGGTGCGGACGGCAACGCTGAGGACGCCCGGGTCCGGCAGCGGACCGATCCTCCGGTCCAGGTCCGGCTGCATCTGCCCGATCGGCAGGTGCTGACTGCATGGGGAAGCGGTCGACAGATCGAGTTCGACCCGTTCCTCCGCTGTGTGCCCGACGAGCCGTGCGAGACCACCCTGACCGTCGATCTCGCCTGGGCCGACGGCCGACCCGAGACGACCTTCGATGCCGCCTGGACCCTGGATCTTGCGTCGGTCGATGCCAGCGGTTCGAGCGGGCCGATCGACGCGACGGTCACCAGGATCGAGCCGGTTCATGTCGCGACCGCGACGGCGAGTGGCACCTTCGACCAGCCCGGCGTCGGGGACCAGCCCCAGGTGGCCTTCACCGTCGACGCCCCGCTCCCGTCGAACGGGGGCGTCGACACCCGCGTGCCGACCGGCGTCAAGGCAACGGTCACGGCAACGTCGGTCGGGACCACGCCGCTGCCTTCGGACGCCGTGATCTCCGTCTTCGCCGGCGGGCGATTCGGCGAAGGGCTTCCGGCAAACGTCATGATGGGACCGGGCGAAACCGCATCGCTCGCCTTCGAGCTAATCGCCACGTGCGGAACGGGCGGCACATGCGCGGGGAGCGGCAACCTGGGCGCGGGCATCTTTTCGCCCAACCGGAACACGACCAACGTCGAGGGCATGGCGATCCGCGTCGAATGGTCGATCACGGCCGGCATCGGCACGACCCACGCCGGCACCGCCGTCATCACCGTCGAGCCACAACCCACGCCCCGGCCATGATGGATCGGCTCCGAGCTCGACGACACGACGCGTCGCTCATGGTCCTGATTGTCGCCGGCCTGGCAGTCGCCGGGACCAGCATGGCCATGCCGACCCCGGCGCCACCGGTCTCTATCGGGCTGAACGGCGCGGCCTCGCTGAGTGCCGAGCATCCGTCGGTCATCGTCCGTTTCGACGTCACCGGGTCGGATCTCGAGTCGGTCAGCCTCCGCTCGATCGTGGCCAACCAGCCGGAATCGGGCCACGTGATCGCATCCGTCGTCGCGCTCGAAGACGAGCCGAACATCGGCGACCCGGCCGCCAGCGGCAGCCCGATCGGGGCGCGGACATTGGGCTGGAACCTGGCATGCCCATCGATGAACGAATGCACCCGCCCGCTTGCGGTCGTCCTGACGTGGCTGGATGCACCCGAAGGCGGATCGACGACGACGGCGTGGTCCATCGAGGGAGCCCTGACCCATTCTGGCCTTCGCGGCGCCAGTGGCCCGCCGGAGACGGCCAAACTCACGATGACCGAAGACCCCTCGGCCGCGGCCGACGCGACGTTCGCTCGGGGCTCGAGCGGCGAGCCTGTCCATCTCAGCGAGTCCGATCGATTCCGGTACTGGACGCTCAGGATCCGTCTCGGCGATGGCACGGCCGGCGAGTGGGCAGGCTGGCCGCTCATCGCTCAGGCGCGCTTGACGCCGACGGTCGCGCAGACCGCCGGCGAGCCTGCGCACGGTGGCGACCGCAAGGATCGGCGCGTCGACGACAGGCCCGACCTGCCCGTCCAGCTTCGGATCCTCGACCCCGCGACCGGCATCATGACCCGTTGGACCGACGATGGGCCGCTCGAATTCGATCCCTTCGCCGGCTGCGCGACCGAGGGCATCTGCGAGATCACCCGGACGGTCGGGCTCGCCTGGGCGGATGGCCGGCCGGACGCCGAGTTCGACGCCTCATGGACGCTGGACATCGCCGAGGCGGCCGCCGAAGGCAAGACGTTCCCGATCGCGATCAGCGTCAAGCCGATCGAGCCGCCGCGGATGGCGACGGCGACGGCAAGCGGGTCTCTCGACGTGGGGACCAGCGGCGACGAGCACAGCATCGTCCCGTTCCGGGCAGACGCGGGGCCTCTCGACGCCGACACACCGTGGATCGATGGGGCGATCCCGGTCCGCGCCCTCGTCCATGTGCGGGTGACGGCCGCCCCGGGCGCGCCGCCCGTGCCGGACGGAACGATCGTCTCGATCGTCGGGTTCGGAGGCTCCGGAGCCGTCGGTGACGGGCTCCAGACCAGTGCCGAGGTCGTCGTCGGCGAAGAAGTCGACTTCGCCTTCGAGCCGCTCGCAACCTGCCGCGGGAGCAGTGGGACAGGTTGCGTCGCGGTCGGGCGGCTCGTCGCCCGCATCAGCTGGCCGAGACCGGACGCCGCGCCACCAGGAATGCTCGTCCATGTCGAGTGGACGGTCGAGGTCGGCCTGGCGACCGATGCCGACAGTGGCCTGCACCTCGACGCCGGCGTGCGCTCGGGTGCGACGCCGGCACCGTCAGCCAGCCGCAAGCCGTGACCGACCACGCGATCACGGGACCCAGTGAGCCCTCGGCGACACTCCCCGAGACGACGTCGTCCGCCGCCCCGACGCGCCGCCCGATCGCCGGCGACGGGCTGCTCCACCCCGTCGTCCTT
>JACDAH010000404.1 GCA_013695505.1 Chloroflexota bacterium
CCCCTCGGGTCCGGGGATCGGCGTCCGGTAATCGGCCCGGTGCCAAAACCGTCAGCGCAAGCACCGTCCGCTGCCAAAACCGGAACCAATCGCCCGGCGTACCTTCGATGTTGGTCCCTCGCGCCGCCGGGGAACGTTTGAAGGAGGTCGCCGTGCGTCGACGCTCTGTTCTGGCCGCGGTTGCGGCTCTGGTCCTGCTCCTGACGATGACCGTCTCGGGCGCATCAGCCGCCAGCCGGGCGGGCGTGTTCCGGCTCACGCTGACCGGCGACCAGGAGGCCACGGCCACGTGTGCGCCGCCGACGGTCTGCGGCGACCCGGACGCGGTCGGCAACATGATCCTGATCGTCAACCCCACCCGTGACACCGTCTGCTTCCTGGTGAAGTGGGCGAACATCGACGGCACCGTTGTGGCGGCCCACATCCATCGCTCGCCGGTCGGCGCCCCGGGTGGCGTCGTGGTTCCGTTGTTCTCCGGATCCTTCGGCGGCACCGCCATGCTCCGGGGCTGCGTATCCGCGAACGGGCTGGCGAGCGCGATCCTCGCCAACCCCTCCGCGTACTACGTGAACATCCACAGCAGCGCGTATCCGGCGGGCGCCATCCGAACCCAGCTCGGCTGACCGGTCGAGCGCGACGAGCTCGTCCGATCCGAAGGGTCGGGCGGGCTCGTCGATTCCGCATCGAGTGACGAGGCGATTGAAAGGTTTTGGCTCGCCTCGGCATCGAACGCCCGCCCGCGCGGTTGTTACGCTCGACGCGAGGGGGACGCGACTCGTCAGGAAGGTGTGAGTTGGAACAGCCCGATCCCGACTTCGAACCCCATGTCATGAGCGCCCTCGAGCCGGGCGAGCGCATTCGCCTGCGCGCCCGGGCAACGGATGCGGTCCTCGCCGTCACGGATCGGCGCCTCGTGGTCGCCGCGCCGGACCGGGTGGCCCTCGCGATGCCGATCGAAGCCATCCGCCGAATCCAGTTCGACATCGAGCGGAACCGGCCGGCGACCCTCGTGATCGTGCCCGAGCGAGCCAGTTTCGAGGCGCAGGTCCTGTCCATCCCGCCCGAGCACTACCAGGCCGCGGCCGAGGCGATGGTCGCGATCGGCCACGAGCTGGCACCGATCGACCCGGCCGAGGATCGCAGCTCGAACCGCTAGCCGCGGGCCGGCGTTTTCGTCCACGACCAAGACGTGGCGGCTCGTCGGGGGCCTGTTTCCTGCTACCCTTCGGGCCATCCTTGATGGCCGGCCCTGTGAGACCGGCGGACCGGTCCCGAGAGGCCGGAAAGGAGGCCGAGATCGTCGTTCTGCGCGTCCACCGAGCCCGCTGGGCCGGTGGCGTTTTCATGTCGAGGGGCGGGTGATTCCGATCGAATCCGCGCGCCCGGAGGCGCCACCGACGCCGGTCCCGCCGGCGCCGCGGTCGAGCTTCATCGTCGACCCGCGCGTCGGCGATCTGGGGCCCGCCCTGCTCGCCCTCGAGGATGGGACCGTCTTTCCGGGCATCGCGTTCGGCGCCGCCGACGCCGCCGGTGGCGATCTCGTCGTGAACACCTCGCAGACCGGCTACCAGGAGGTCTGCACCGACCCGTCGTATGCCGGCCAGATCGTCGTGATGACCTACCCATTGATCGGCAATTACGGCCGGCTCATCGACGATGACCAGTCGCTCCGACCGTGGCTCCGCGCCCTCGTCGTCGCCAATGCGACCGCGGCCGTGCTTGACGATGTCCGCCAGCTCGCGGCGCTGCTCCGGGACTCCGGCATCCCGGCCATCGCCGGCGTCGATACCCGCGCGCTGGCCCGTCACCTGCGGGCCAACGGGAGCCTTCGCGGGATCGTGACCGAGCCCGGTTTCGTCGATCGCGAGGCGGCTGTCGCGCGCGCCCGAATGGTCCTGCGCTGGGAGGACCAGGATTTCGTCGGGCAGGTTTCGCCGTCGTCGATCATGGACGTCGGGAGCGCCGCCGAGGGCGGCCCGCTGATCGGGATCGTCGACTTCGGGCTGAAGTCAAACATCGTCCGCGGCATGCGCCGGCGAGGCGCACGCGTCCGGATCCTGCCCCACACGATCTCGACGTCCGTCGCGCTCGCCGACGACATCGACGGGCTGATCCTCTCGCCCGGTCCCGGCGATCCGGCCCGGCTTGACGGCCCGGTCGCACTCGCCGCGGCGATCATCGAGGACGGCCGGCCGCTGCTCGGGATCTGCCTCGGCCACCAGATCGTGGCGCGGGCGGCCGGGGCGGAGACGGCCCGGCTGCGGTTCGGCCATCACGGCGCGAACCACCCGGTCCGCGACGTCGATCTGGGCCTGGTCCAGGTGACCGCCCAGAACCACGAGGTCCAGGTCGTCGGCGATTCGCTCCCGGCCGGCTCGGGGTTCCGGGTCAGCCAGGTCAACCTCAACGACGGCTCGGTCGAGGGTCTGCGCCACGCGACGCTGCCGATCGAAACCGTCCAGTAC
>JACDAH010000430.1 GCA_013695505.1 Chloroflexota bacterium
GACGCCATTGGCGTCGATCGCCCGATCGCCGAGAACGCCGCCGGTGACCGTCACCTGCTTGTATGCCCGGGTGGCCTCGAGGACGGCCTTGGCCGTCGCCGATTCGTCGTCCCCGAACGCAATCGCCGTGGGCCCGACCAGCAACGGGCTGAGCGCCTCACCGATCGAATCCTGGGAGGCGATCCGCATCAGGCGGTTCTTCACGATGCGGTAGGTCACATCCTGCTTGCGCAGGGCGCGCCGGATCTCCGCAATCTCCTTCACGCTGAGGCCGCGGTATTCCGAGACGATGAGCGTCCGGCTGCCGGCAAGTGCCTGGCGCAGCCCGGCGACCGTCTCGCGCTTGGCCTCTGTGGGCATGGTGCCCTCCAGCTCCTGGCGCACGGCCGGTGCGCGGCGGTGGCGCGTCGCGGTCCGGGAGAACCGCGAAGCCCCTGCGACGGCGCCTGTTCGGCTGGCCTTGAACGCAGGGGCGCGACCACCGCTGGGTGGCGCACGGATCCTGCCTCGGCGTGCTCACCGTCGTCCCCGACCGCCCTGCGGCGATCGATCCGGACCGGTGGATCAAGCCCCGACCGTGGCACTCCGTTGGAGCGACGCGGTCCGCGGGCGCAGGCTGTCTCTGGCTGTCCCGTCGATCTTCAGTTGTGGGTGACGCGCCGGCCCCGAAAGGGCGACCGCCACCGCGTATGGTGGCCGCCTCAGGCGGCGTTGGCTGCGGCGAGCACGGCGGGCAGGTCGACCCGGATGCCGGGGCCCATCGTCGCCGCGATCGTGAGGCCGCGGAGGTACTGGCCCTTGGCGCCGCTCGGCCGGGCTCGGTTGATCGCGTCAATCAGGGCCGCGAGGTTGGCGACGAGCGCATCCTGTTCGAAGCTCGCCTTGCCGAATGCGGTATGGATGATCCCGGATTTGTCGACCTTGAACTCGACCCGGCCACCTTTGACCTCGCGCACCGCGCGATCGAGGTCGAACGTGATCGTGCCGGCTTTCGGGTTCGGCATCAGCCCGCGTCGCCCGAGGATCTTGCCGAGCTTGCCGACCAGGCCCATCGAATCGGGCGTCGCGAGCGCGACATCGAAGTCGAGCCAGCCGGCTTCGATCTTCTTGACGAGGTCCTCGCCGCCGACCTCGTCGGCGCCGGCCCGGAGGGCCTCCTGGGCCTTGTCACCCTGGGCGAAGACCACGACCCGGACGACCTTGCCGGTCCCGTGCGGGAGGACGACCGTGCCGCGGACCATCTGGTCGGCGTGGCGGGGGTCGACGCCGAGTCGGAGATGCGCCTCGACGGTCGCGTCGAACGCCACGTAGTTGGTTTCCTTGGCGAGGCCGGCCGCCTCGGCGGGACTGTAGATCTTCTCTCGATCGACGAGCTTCGCCGCCTCGAGGTACTTCTTGCCGTGTGCCATGTCGTTGTCCTCTCGCTGGCGGCCGGCGGGACCCGGCCTCCCCCTGAGGGATGAGTGCGCCGCGGCCGGGGTGAGCCGCTGGCGAGCGTCGGTTACTTGACTTCGATTCCCATGGAGCGGGCGGTGCCCTCGATCTGGCGCATCGCCGCTTCGAGGCTGTTGGCGTTCAGGTCCGACATCTTGATCTCGGCGATCTGACGGACCTGGTCCTTCGAGACACGGCCCGAAACTTCCTTCTTGGTCGCGCCGGCACCCTTGTCGATCCCGGCTGCCTTGCGGAGGAGGTCGGCCGCGGGCGGCGTCTTGAGAATGAAGCTGAAGGAGCGGTCCTCGAAGATCGTGATCTGGGCCGGGATGACCTGGCCGGTCTTGTCGGCGGTCTTCTCGTTGTACGACTTGGTGAACTCGACGATGTTGATGCCGTGCGGGCCGAGCGCCGTTCCGACTGGCGGCGCCGGGGTCGCCTTGCCGGCGGGGAGCTGGAGCGTGAGGACGATTCGGATCTTCTTGGCCACGGTGAGGACGGTTCCTTTCTAGAGCTTTTCGACCTGGAGGAAGTCCAGCTCGACTGGAGTTTCCCGGCCGAAGATGCTCACGAGGACCTTGACCTTGTTGCGCTCCGGGTTGACCTCGTCGACCGTGCCGATGAACTCGGCGAACGGCCCGTCGGTGACCCGGACGCTCTGGCCCTTCGTGAATGCGACCCGGAACTTGGGCGTCTCGACGCCCATGTGCCGGAGGATCTGCTTGACCTCGTTCTCGTCGAGGGGGATCGGCTCGCTGCGGACGCCCGGGATGTTGGCGCCGCCGACGAAGCTCGTCACCCCCGGCGTGTTGCGGACGACGAACCAGCTGTCGGGGTCGAGGATCATCTCGACGAGGACGTAGCCCGGGTACACCTTCTTCTGGACGGTGTGTCGCTGGCCCTGCCGGATCTCGATCTCGTCCTCCATCGGGACGAGAACCTGGAAGATCCGATCCTCCATGCCCATCGACTCGATCCGGTGCTCGAGGTTGGCCTTGACCTTGTTCTCGTAGCCCGAATAGGTATGGATGACGTACCAGCGCTTCTCGGGCGCCTTGCTGAGCTCGGTCGTGGTCATTTCAGTCATGGTGCTCACCCTCCCGGTCGAACCAGGACTTTGACGACCTGGGTGAACGTGGTGTCCAGGACGGTGATGTACACACCGACGGCGAAGCTGACCACGAAGACGAGCACGGTCAGGTTGCGCACCTGCTCGCGCGTCGGCCACGAGACCTTCTTCAATTCGGACCACGCTTCATCAATGAAGCGGCGAAGTCGACTCACGTCGGTGGTTCTTCTCTCGGACTACGGAAAGGAAATGGCAGGGGCGATAGGACTCGAACCTACAACCGCTGGTTTTGGAGACCAGTGCTCTGCCAATTGAGCTACACCCCTGCGG
>JACDAH010000443.1 GCA_013695505.1 Chloroflexota bacterium
GCGGTCGAGGCCGGCTCGACCCGAATCATGGCTACAGCCGAGATCGACACGCGCTCGGCCGCGAACCTCGAGACGCTCGGGATCGGCCGGATCTGGACCCGCGGCCACTACCGGGTAGATCGCGGGGGCGGGGCGCGGTAGGCGGTCGGCGACTCGCGGGGAGCGCATGGGACGTGATGCCGCCGGATCTGCTCGTCGTTCTCGCCCGGTGAGCAGGAACTGCAGGAAAGCCGAGCCAAGACGGGCACGTGCTCGGCACCTGGCCCGAAACGCGTCACGTCCGCAGCCGCCGAGAATCGAACCGGACCGCAGCCCGGCGCTACGATGCCGCGGTGACCGATCTCCTCCGTGTCGAGCGCAGCGGCCCGAACGACGCGATCGCCCGCGTCACGCTCGCCCGGCCCGACGTCCACAACGCCTTCAACGCCAGTCTGATCGCGGAGCTCCGGAAGGCATTTGCGAGCCTGGCGCGCGAGGGACCGACCGAGCTCCGGGTCGTCGTCCTCGCCGGCGACGGGCCGTCATTCTCCGCCGGCGCCGACATCGACTGGATGCGGGCAGCGATGAAGCTCGAGGTCGAGGCCAACGAGCAGGACGCGATGGCGATGGCCGACTCGTTGGAGGCGATCGACACGTGTCCGGTCCCGGTCATCGCCCGCGTCCACGGTTCGGCGCTCGGTGGCGGGTCGGGGCTGTGCGCTGTTGCCGATCTCGTCATTGCCGAGGCCGGCGCGAAGTTCGGCTTCACCGAGACGCGGCTCGGGATCCTGCCGGCGGTCATCTCGCCATTCGTGATCGCCAAGATCGGCGAGACCCACGCCCGCGCCCTGTTCCCGGGCGGCCGCCGGTTCGACGCCGTGCGGGCCCAGCGGATCGGGCTCGTCCACGAGGTGGTCGAGGGCGTCGATGCGCTCGACGCGGCCGTCGCCCAGGCGGTCGCCGACGTCCTCGCATCCGGTCCGACCGCGGTCCGCGCGGCCAAGGCGATCGTCCGCGAAGTGCGCGGCCTCGGGCACGGATCGGCGAAGTGGCACACGGCGCGGGTGATCGCCCGGCAGCGCGTCTCGGACGAGGCCCAGGAAGGATTCCGCTCGTTCACGGAGAAGCGACGACCCGCCTGGGCGCCTGACCCCGATCCTGGGTCGTCGTGAGGCTCGGTCGCCACCTGCCCCCAGCGACCGGGCGCCGCCTTTTGCGGGATGCTGGCCCCCCGACCGCTTGGGTCGTGATCGCGATCCTCTGCGCGATGCCGGCCCTGGGGATCGCATCGATCGCCGCGGGCGCGACGCGGATCGCCCTGATCCTTCTGTCGCTCGCGATCCTGACGACGCCCTCCCTTCTGGATCGGGTCGGCTGGCGGATCCATCTCGGCATGGCATGGCTCGCCGCCGAGCAGCATCGCCGACTCGAGAGGCTGCGGCTGCCGCGAACTCCGGCTGGCGCAGAGCGCTGGCTGAACCGGCCGGAAATGGGAGGCACCGGCCTCACCCAGGCGAGCGCCCTGACGATGGCCGGCCGCTGGGCCGACGCCCGAGCGCTCGTCGAGGCCCACGAGCCCACCGACCCCGAGGATGGCCCCGATCTTCGGCTGGCTCTAGCCCCAGCGGTTGCGCGGGCCGCAATTGGACGCGACAATCGCGCCAGGCATGACCGACGAGCTGAGCCCGAGCCAGGTTGCCGCACGCATCGGCGCAACCACCCGAACAGTGCAGCGCTGGATTGCGAGCGGCCGGCTGCCGGCTCGGCGCGTCGGCGGACGGTGGCGTGTCGCGTCTGACGCGTTGGACGCGTTCGTCGGTCGCGACGCCGGGTTGGACTCCCCGCCGACGAACCCGCCGTCCCCGATCCGTCGGCTCTTCGTCGCCAACCGGGGCGAGATCGCAGCCCGCATCAGCCGAACCTGCGACCGGCTCGGCATCCTCGCGATCGTCCCGCCGACTGACGGTCCCGATGCGGTGGACCTCCTCGACATCGCGGCTGTCGTCGATGCCGCAAGCGCCGAGAGCGCCGATGCGGTCCACCCCGGGTTCGGGTTCCTTGCCGAGAACGCGGCCTTTGCCGAGGCCGTGATCGCCGCCGGAATCCGCTGGATCGGCCCGCCGCCGGCGGCGATCCGTGCGATGGGCGACAAGGCGTCGGCGCGACAGCTGGCTCGCCGGCTCGGCATCCCGATCATCGAGGGCTACGACGGCGCCGACCAGACCGACAAGGCGCTGA
>JACDAH010000449.1 GCA_013695505.1 Chloroflexota bacterium
GCGTCGAAGCTCAACGAGGGCGGCAACCGCGTGGTGCTCGTCCACGACGGGGCGCGGCCGCTCGTGACGGTCGCCCTGATCGAGTCCGTCGTCGCCGCGGTCCAGAGGCATGGGGCGGCCGTTCCCATGGTGCCGATCACCGAAACGGTCAAGCGCGTCGGGCCCGACGGGCGGATCCTGGAGACAATCGATCGGGGCGGATTGTCGGTCGCCCAGACACCCCAGGGTGCGACGCTCGGCGCCTTCACACGGGCGGTCCAGGCAATGGCTCGAATGGGCCCCCACGAGTTCACCGATGAGGCCGCCCTCCTGGAGGCCTGTAGCATTGCCGTTCATGCAATCCCCGGCGACCCGAGCAATCTCAAGGTGACACTTCCCGCCGATCTCGATCGTGCCGCCGCGATCCTGGGCAGTGACCACCCGCGGATCGGGTTCGGCGACGACTCCCATCCCTTCGGACCAGGCGAGCCGCTCGCGCTCGGCGGGCTCGAATTTCCCGGCGCGCCGCGGCTGGCCGGTCACTCCGACGGCGACGTCGTCCTCCACGCCGTCGCCGACGCCCTCCTGGGTGCGGCGGGCCTGCGGGATCTGGGCCGCCTGTTTCCGGCCGACGGCCGTACCCGGCGCGGGATCGCGAGCGCGGAGCTCCTCGCCGAGGTCATGTCGCTCGTGACGAAGGCAGGCCTCCGACCAGGCCACGTCGACGTCACGATCGTCGCCGCGCGACCTCGCCTGGGCGAACGCCTCGACGCGATGCGCGTCCGTGTCGCGGAGCTCCTCGGAGTCCGCACGGATCAGGTCAACGTCAAGGCATCGACGGGCAACCTGGCCGGGACCGAGGGCGCGGGGCGAGGGATCGCCGCCCGCGCCGTCGCCACGCTCGAGCGACTCCGATGACGACGCGCCTCCACGACACGCTGAGCGGCGAGGATCGTCCCCTCGACCCGCTCGAGCCCGGCCACGTCCGGATCTACAGCTGTGGCCCGACGGTCTACGGGCCGGCGCACATCGGGAACTTCCGGAGCTTCCTGTTCGCAGACATCCTCGTCCGCCATCTCCGGCGGAGCGGCCTGCGGGTGACGTGGGTGATGAACATCACCGACATCGACGACAAGATCATCAAGGGCGCGCGGTCGGCGGGCACGACCATCGCCGAGCTGGCCGAGCGCTGGCTGGCGGCGTTCCGGGTGGACTCCGACCGGCTCCGGATGACCAGCCCGGACATCCAGCCGCGGGCGACCGACCACATCCCCGAGATCGTCGGATTGATCGAGACCCTGCTCGAGGGCGGCCACGCCTACCGGACCGACGATGGCTCGATCTTCTTCCGGATCGCGTCGTGGCCGGCCTACGGCCAGCTGGCCCGGCTCGATCCCGAGGAGATGCGGGTCGGGGAGCGGGTCGAGTCCGACGAGTACGCCAAGGACGACGTCCGCGACTTCGCGCTCTGGAAGGGGCCGAAGGAGAACGAGCCCTCGTGGGACACCGCGATCGGCCCCGGCCGGCCCGGCTGGCACATCGAGTGCTCGGCGATGTCGATGAAGCATCTCGGGCCGTCGTTCGACATCCACACCGGCGGGATCGATCTGATCTTCCCGCACCACGAGGACGAGATCGCCCAGAGCGAGGCAGCGAGCGGCAAGCCGTTCGTCCGGACCTGGCTGCACTGCGCCCACCTCCAGTCGAGCGGCTCGAAGATGGCCAAGTCGCTCGGCAACATCGCCCGCGTGGGCGACCTGCTCGAGGCCGGTGTCTCCGCCCGCGCCCTCCGCTACGCGCTCATCGCGGTCCACTATCGGGCGCCGCTCAACTACAGCGACGAATCACTGACTGCGGCGGCTGCCGCGCTCGAGCGCCTCGAGGCCGCACTCGGCGCGCTCGCGGCGTACCGCGAGGATCGTCCCGACGATGCCGAGCTGGCCGGAGTCCTCGACATGGCCGACGCGGCGTATCGCGGCGCCCTCGACGACGACCTCAATGTGTCCGCGGCCCTGGCGGTGGTCTTCGATCTGGTCCGTGACCTCAACCGTCGAATCGACGCCCGCAGCCTGTCCACCGCCGATGCCGGACGGGCATTGGACGCGATCCGCTCGTTCGACGAGGTGCTGGGCGTGCTGCCCGCGTTCGACGAGGACCTCGACGAGGAGAGCCGCCGCATGCTCCACGACCGGGAAACCGCCCGCACGAACCGTGACTGGGCGGCGTCGGATCGCCTCCGCGACGAGCTCGCCGAGCGCGGGATCGCGGTCGAGGACACCCGCGACGGCCAGCGCTGGCGCCGCCAGCTGGAGACCGCACGTGGCTGACC
>JACDAH010000462.1 GCA_013695505.1 Chloroflexota bacterium
GAAGAGGTCGTCGCGGCCGGTCAGCGGCCAGGCTGCATCCGGCGGAGCGCGGCATCCAGCCACGCGGGGAATATATCGATGCGGGGACGGATCCATCGCCACCGAGGATACGGAAGCCCGCTGGCCGCCCTCCCGGGTCGCGATCAGGGCGCCGGCGCCGCGAGATCGTAGATCGAGATCCGTCCCGCCTCGGTCGGGCCGTCCACACCGGATTCGGCGACGAGCAGTCGTCCCGCGGGCAGGCTCACGATCCCCGCCGGCCACCAATCGTCGTTGGTGTCGAAGGTGAGCCGCGTCGCACCCTGGCTGTCGATCACAGCGATCCGGCGGGTTCCGTAGATCCCGATCACGAACCCCCCGTCATCGAGCGGCTTCACTTCCTGCGGCTGGGTGAACTCGCCGTCGGCGAGCACGGAGAGGAACCGCCCGGACGTGGCGAATACCCCGATTCGGTCGTTTCCTTCGTCGGCGACATACAGCCGATCCCCGACAACCGCGATCTCGCCCGGATTCGACAGCTGGCCGGGATCGCGCCCCTGCTCGCCGATCGTTCGCAGGTAGGTGCCCTTCCGATCGAAGACCTGGACGTCACCGCGACTGTCGTCCACCACCAGGACGTCGCCGGCGGCGTCGAGAGCGACCGACACCGGATCGGTGAACTGGCCGTTGCCCCGCCCGAAGGTCCCCCATTGCCGGACGAGTTGGCGCCGCTTGTCGAAGGCCTGGATCCGGAAGTTCGCCGAGTCTGCGACGTAGAAGCTGCCGTCGGTGGCGAACGCCACGTCTCCCCAGGGAAACAGCGCGCGGTGGAAATTGAACTGGCCTGCGGCTGCGCCCGGTACGCCCCAGCGCTCGACGAAGTGGCAATCCGCATCGTAGATCGCGAATCCGTCGCGGCCTGCCTCGGCCAGCCAGACCAAACCATCCGGGCTCATGGCCATGCCAGCCGGCGTCTGCAACCCCCCGGGGGCGTCGGAACAGGTCCCGATCCAAGCACTGGGGGCCGACGACGCGCTTGGTGTCGCACTCGGTGGCGGGCTGCTCGCCACCAGCAGGTCAGGTGCTCCCAGAGCCAGCAGGGAGCCGGCCGCCGTCGCCGCGAAGATCCGGCCCCCGACGAGGGTCAAGGCGTACTCCACATTGCCATCGAGCGTCAGCCGCCATCGCTCCGTGCCGTTCGATGTGTCGATGGCGACCACTTGGCTGTCGCCGCTCACGTACGCGATTCCGTCGACGATCGCTGGCGCCGCGTGAAGGTTGCCGCCGGGCTCCGCCGTCCACCGTGGCTTGCCCGTTGCGCGGTCGAGCGCCCACATGGTTCCGAACGACGAGCCCACGTAGACGGCCTGGGCGTCGACGGCGGGCGGGTAGAGGCCTTCGCGAGGAGCGACGAAGCGCCAGAGCTCTACGCCCTTGGCTGCGTCGATCGCGACCAGGGCCGATTGACCGCCGCTGGGCGCGGCCGCCATCGCGTACAGGACACCATCCCGAACCGCCGGCGTCGCGAAGTGTTCCGCGCGAAGCGGGAGCGACCAGCGTCGCTCGCCGGTGGCCACATCGAAGGCACGCATTGACCCGTCCTGGCTCCCGGCGAACACGACTCCATCCGCCGCGGCCAGGGCGTGGGTCACCACGCCGGATGTCGCTTGCGTCCAGAGCTCGGCGCCAGTCCGGAGGTCGAACGAATGGATCAATCCGTCCGTGCCGCCGACGATTACCGCCTCTCCGATGATCAGGGGCATCGATTCGACGACAACGATGGGCAGGGATTTCCAGACGAGGGTTCCGTTGGTGCCATCGACCACGGAGAGGACGTGCCGCTGGTCGGTCACCGCCACCAAGCCTCCCGAGATCGCCGGCGCGCTCTGGAGGGCCGTGTCCGCGGCATAGTTCCGGACCGTCGATCCGGTTCGGACATCGAGGGCATGCAGGATGCCATCCCCGCCGGCAAAGTACGCGACCCCGTCCTTCACGGCGGCACTCGTAATCGCCGGTGCGCCGGTGGCCACGGACCAGAGGATCGTCGGCCGGCTCGTGACCGCGGGTCCGGGCATCTCACCGGTTCGGGCCGGCCCGCCTCGGTACATCGGTGATTCGCCGGAGACGACTGATGCCAGCGCCGCCGACGATGATGGCGTCGCGGACGCGATCGCCTCGGTCCGGCCCGCCAGCCCGTCCGTTCTGGGCGACGGTCCGGTCTGACCGCAGGCCGTGACGGCCAGCGTCGAGATCAGCAACGTCGTCGAGATCGATCCCCTGATCCGACCCATCTGTGTGTCTCCCGGACGGTGGTCGTCCTGCCCAGCACCAATCCAACGCCGGAACGCCAACATTCGCTTAACCGGGCGGTTCGATGGTGAGGTTGAGGCCGCCGAATCGGCGCTCCGAGATCGCCCGCAGGGTTCCGTCTGCCTGGAGTGTTTCGAGCGTCCCGTCGATGGCATCGACGAGACGGGCAGCATCCGCCTGGGACCCAGCGGTCCACGGACGCTCCACCGACAGGAATGGGACGAGAGGCTGGATCTCGAGCCCCTCACCGGGCGAACCGACCTCGACTCCCCAGTCCGCGATGAACGCATCGGCTCGGCCGTCGCGCACGTCGGCCAGGCATGCGGCGATCGTGCTCTGTGCGTCGGCTGTCGACTCGTTCGGAGCGTTGGCGGAACGCACGACACCAGGCGGCGTGCCCCGGAGCCACTGCTCCGACACGGAACCACCGACCACGCAGATCCGGCGGCCATCGAGGCTGCTTCCACTGACGAGGTCCGCGCCGATCTTGCCCAGGACGACCGCGGTGCGCCACAGGTAGGGGTGCCCGGCGACGATCCCCGCCGCCTCGGCGGGGGGCTGGATGCCGAAACCGACGTCCCAGCGACCCGCGACGATCCCCGCCCGCAGGGCGGCGGGATCGATGACGTCAATCTGGGCCCGGATGCCGAGCGACTGCGCGACCGCTCGGGCAACGTCGACATCGAATCCTTGGAAGGAGCCGCCGGCAAGGGCCTGCGGCGCCACGTTCGCGATCGCGATGTTCAATTGCCCGCTGGAGCGGATGCGGTCCGGGAGCGCGGCCCCGAGACTATTTGAGTCCGTGGGCCGCAGGACGAAGATCACCGCGAAGATGAGGATTGCGATCATCGCCAGGGCACCCTCCCCACCCCGGATTCGTGCCACGCGACGGGATCGCGCGGCGACCACGTCCCGGCCGAGGGGAACGTAGGCGTCGGCATCCTGCGGCCCTGACCGGAGGGCGCGATCCAGTCGGTCGTCGTCCATCAGCGCTCGGTCCCCGGCCGCTGATCCCGGATCAGGCGGCGGCGCAGGGTCGCCGTGCCGAAGGT
>JACDAH010000478.1 GCA_013695505.1 Chloroflexota bacterium
CGTCCGGGCTCCGTCGCGTCGGGGTGCGTGTGTTGCCGCCGGAGCGCCGGACGGGTGCGTGCGGTCAGACGCCGGCGGTGCGCTCGATGTTCGATCCGTTGCCGGCGGTGACGGTCTCGCCGACATCGGCGAACGTGTCGGGCCAGGCCTCGGCCTCGACCGACGGGCGATTCTGGTTCGGCTCGGGAAGGAGGCTGCCCAGGTCGGCGTCCGCGTCGTACCGGGTCACCGCCAGTTCCTCGCCGGTGACGCGGGCCTTGATCCGCTCCACGGTGTCGCGGACCCGGATCGAGGCGTTCGGCGAGGTGATCAGCCACCATGCGGCCGCGATCATCGAGCCGACAGCGAGGAACGCCGCAACCGGCAGGATCGGGTTCGTGCGCTTGCGAACGAGGGACCGGTTCTCGACCGATTTCGAGACGTCGATGCTGTTGATGGCCTTCTCGATCTTGCCGAGACGATCCTCGACCGCCTTCGGAAGCTCGACCTTCGAGAAGTCGATGTCCGGCATCTCGACCTTCTTCGGCATGCGGTCATTGATGGCGTTCTGAATGTCGTGACGGTTCATGTCGCGGAGTCCTTCTGGCAGCTTGAGATCCGGAAAATGGATCTCCGGCAGTGAGAGGTCAGGCATGGGGCATCTCCTTCGCGTCGCGTGCTGGCCTCAACGATGGCCTGCCTGCCGTGACGGGCCGACCGCCGCAGCCGGGCCGGGGGTTGCAGGTGCATCGCAGCCGCCCGCTCCCGGGACGCGATCGCCGGCGGCGGGCCGTACGATGCGCCGATGGCCATCAGGCAGAGCGCCGGGATCCTGTTGTTTCGCCGCCCCCCGAGCGGCGACGGCGAGGTCGAGCTGCTCCTCGGCCACCCCGGCGGCCCGTTCTTCGCCAAGCGCGATGAGGGCCATTGGACGATCCCGAAGGGCGAGCCCGACGCCCTCGAGGACGACCTCGTCGCCGTCGGCCAGCGCGAGTTCGCCGAGGAGGTCGGCCTGTCCGCGCCGGCGACCCAACCCGATGGCTCGCCGCCCATCCCGCTGGGCACGATCGTCCAGAAGGGCGGAAAGCTCGTCCACGCCTGGGCAATCGAGGGTGACCTCGACCCGGCCGCGGCGGTCTCCAACGAGTTCGAGATGGAGTGGCCGCCACGGAGCGGCCGCAGGCAGGCGTTTCCCGAGATGGACCGGGTCGCGTGGTTCGGGCCCGGCGAGGCGCGGCGCCGTCTGAAGCCGACCCAGGTCCCGTTCGTGGATCGGCTGCTCGCGATTCTCGCCGGCGGCCACGGGGATACGTGACGGCATCTGACGCCATCGCGGCCGAGGATGAGGCCGTGACCTCGTCCGCAACCCGCGTCAACCTGCCGCTGCCCCCCCCAACGTGCCCGCCCGCCTGCCTGTCGCGGCGGCTCCCCTGGCGGCGGCGCCGTCGCGGTGGCTGACGTGACAGGGCCGCTGACGATCAGCCGGGCGGTCGCCCGGCGTTACCTCGCAATCCACCACTTCCTCGCCCCGCCGCGCTCATTGCCGGCCGGGCGGGACGGCATCCTTGCGGTGTTCGATCGATTCGGCTCGATCCAGTTCGACCCGCTCGAGATCGCCGGCCGGAACCACGACCTGGTGCTGCTGGCGCGGATCGCCGGCTATCGCCGCGAGATGACGGACCGGCTGCTGTATGAAGAGCGGGCCCTATACGAGACGTACAACAAGGGCCTGTCGCTCGTCCCGACCGCCGACCTCCCGTGGTATCGCATCGCCTGGGACCGGGCTCGTCGCCAGCACGACGGCGAGGCGTTCGACGAGCACGCGCCGCTGGTCGCGGAGCTCATGGACCGGATCCGCGAGACCGGGCCGATGTCGTCGATCGACATCGAGCCGCGGGGCGCGATCGAGTGGTCCTGGCGCCCGACGAACCAGGTCCGGGCGCTGCTCGAGGGCCTGGCCGAGGCCGGGATCCTCGGCTTGTCGCGGCGCGACGGCAACCGGCGCGTCTACGACCTGATCGAGCGGCTGTTCCCGGCTGAGCTCCTCGCGACGGTGGTCCCGATCCGGGAGCAATTCCGGCACAAGCTCCTGTCACGCTTCCGCGCCCATGGATTGCTCGGGTCGACCGGCAGCGCCGAGCTCTGGCTGGGCGCGGCGCCGCGGCTGGGCATCGGCCTCGAGGGCGGGCTGCCGCTCAAGACCGCGGGACGGCGAATGCTCCACGCCGATCTCGTGACCGAAGGCACGCTCCTGCCGGTCGCCGTCGAGGGGATCCGCGGCCTGCGCTACGTGCCAGCCGAAGAGCTGACACTGCTCGAGCAGGCCATCGCGGAGATCGAAGCCGGTTCGCGGCCCGGTGGCGCGCCGCCCGGTGTGGCCTTCCTGGGCGCGCTCGACCCGCTGGTGTGGGATCGCGACATTCTGCGCAGCCTGTACGACTTCGACTATGTCTGGGAGGTCTATGTCCCGGCGGCGAAACGACGCTGGGGCTATTACGTGCTGCCGATCCACTTCGGCGACCGCATCGTGGGACGGATCGAGCCCCGGATCGAGCGCAAGGCGGACACGCTCCGGATCGCCGGGCTGTGGTGGGAAGACGGCTTCGACCCGATCGCAGAGCCCGGTTTCGTCGCGGCCTTCGCCGACGCGATCGAGGCCCATCGGGCATTCGGGGGCGTGGCCGCGGTGAGCTGGCCAAGGGCTGCTCGCCATCGAGCGGTCATCCGGGCGGTGCGGGCCCCCCGCGGCTGAACCCGCTCGTGGCTGAACCCCGATCGGCGGTTCGCGGCCCGGCCGGTCGGCCGGGGCGGCGCGCCGGACGGCTAGCGGAGGTCGATGATCTTAGTCGACCAGGAGCCCCGATTGCCGTTCCGGTCGCGGGCGGCAATCCGGAACTCGTAGCGATGCCCGACGCGGACCGTGAAGGTCGTGTAGGTCAGGGTGGTGGACGAGACCGCGGTGACGAACGCGCCGTCGTCCATCCTGCGCTGGATCGTGAAGTTCCGGAGCCCCGCGGTCAGGACCTGAAGGCGCGGGTCGTAGCCGGACCAGGTCAGCTTGGCGTGCCGCGTGTCGGCGGTCGCCCCGGCGCGGATCGAGGCGGTGCCCGCGGTAGCGCGAGCGGCCGTCCGGTCGGGGCCCTTCATGTACACCGCGGTCCACAGCTTCTTGCCCGTCGAGGGTTCGATGGCAAGGCCGACACCGATGTAGTTGTAGCCCGTCGAGATGATGATCGACTTGTGGCCGGGTGAGTGCATCCACTGGTAGTCGGCAGCGGCAACGGTCGAGCTCATCGGGTAGTTGTTCCAGGCGATGATCTCGCCGGCGTTGTACCAGGTGAGGTGCTGGGCGGTCAGGATGTCGAAGACGTTCCGGCCATCGGGCTGGGTGTGGCTGAAATAGTCCTTCGCGACCATGTCCGCGGAGCGGGCCCGGGCGATCGCCATCAGGCGCGAGTCGACGACGACCCGGACGAGGCCAAGCTCGGTCCGGTCGGCGTTGAGCGCCTTGACCATCGCGGCCTCGGCGGCCGTGATCTCGTCCGGACTGACCGTCGTCGTCGTTGCAACCGCGGCGCCCGGGAGGGCGAATGCGGCGCCCAGGACGGCGACGACGATGAGGGACGCGAGGCGTCGGCGACCGGGCGCGAGGACTGAGGAAGCCATGCCCCAACCATCCCGGAGCGGGGCTGGCGGCGGTATGGGTGAGGCGTCCCGAGAGGGCGCGCGATTCGTACCGGTCGTCTTCTACGACGCCGAGCCCGGATGGTCATCACCCGTCCGAACCGAACCATGGACGACCCCACCGGACTGGATCGACCGGCTGTGGGACCATCGGTGTGGATCGTCGGACCCGGCCGGCTGGATCCGGACGATCCCCGACGAATCCCGACGATCCACGGGATCCCGATAGAGGTGCACGCGACCATGGCGACCACTCGAAAAGCCAGCGCGACCTGGAGCGGCGACCTGCTGTCCGGCAAGGGCAACGTGACCGCCGCCACGACCGGTGTCTTCCGTGACCTGCCGACGACGTGGGCCGCCCGGACCGCGGAGCCTGAAGGGGTGACGTCACCGGAGGAGCTGCTGGCGGCCGCGCATGCCTCGTGCTTCTCGATGGCCTGCTCGAACATCCTGGCCAAGGCAGGGACGCCACCGACCCGGCTGGTGGTCGAGGTCGCCATCAGCGGTGACAAGCTCGAGGCCGGCTGGACGGTCACCGATGCCGCGATCGTTGTCCGGGGCGTGGTGCCCGGCGCCAGCCAGGAGAGCTTCGCCGCGGCGGCCGCCGAGGCCAAGGATGGCTGCCCGATCTCGCGGGCTCTCAAAGGGAACGTGGCGATGACGGTCGACGCGACGCTCGAGAGCTAGGGCGGCTGGCCACCGTGGCTCTGCCTGAGGTTCGGTGGAGGCGGATCGACGACCCGGCACAGCCGCGCTGTCGATGCATGCCGGGATACCCCGTCGGCGAGTCCGCGGCGGCGGTCCGTGTCAGGCGATCGTCAACAGCCGCCGCGGGTTGTCGACCGTGATTGCCCGGATCTCGTCGTTGGACACGCCGGCGGCGCGCAGCCGCGACAGGAACGCGTCGGCGAGATACGTGTAGCCGTTGCCGCCGTAGCGCCGCAGCTGCGAATCGTGACAGACGTCCTGGGAGAGCAGGATCCGGTCCACATGGCCGCGGCTCAGCAGCGCCTGGAGATTGTCAACGATCTGGCCCTCGCCATGACGGTCGCGCGCGCTGAAGGTCATCCCGATGAAGTCGAATTCGACGGTTGCGCCACGCTCGACGATCGCGAGGTGGTAGGCGAGTGACGGGTTCGAGTCGGCGTGGCCGATGACGACCCGCGAGAGGTCGACGCCCTCGGCCTCGAAGACATCGAGCTGGTCGAGGCCCACGGTCGACTGGATCGCGTGGGTCGTGATCGCCAGGCCCGTTCGCCGGGCCGCGCGGGCGGCCGCCCGATGAACCCGCTCTTCCTGGGCGGACAGCCACGGCTTGTCGGTCCCGATCTCGCCGATGATCCCGGCCCGGATCCCGCTGTCCCCGACGCCGACCATCGCGTCGTGGACGATCGTGTCGGCGAGGTCATCGACGGTGCGCCGGTCGATCAGCGCTTCGGCCGGATAGTGAGCGCCGCGGTACCAGCCCGAGCCCATCACGAGATGGAGACCGGTCGCTTGGGCGAGGCCGGCGAGCCATGCCGGGTCACGGCCGACGCCGTCGAGGGTCAGGTCCACGACCGCTCCGCCGCCGGCGGCCCGGAACGCGGCCAGCTCCTCGACGATGACCGTCTCGTCGCGGCGGAGCTCCCAGTAGTCCCAGCGGTTGGGGATGTGCCAGAGCGCGATCGCGGTGTGCTCGTGCGGCAGGACCCAGCCGAGCTCGCCCGGATCGATCGGACCGAGGACCGTCTGGACTTGACCGCGAGCGACCGCCTCGGTCACGAAGCCACGCGACCTGCCCGCGCAGACTCGTACGGCAACGGCGCGGCCGCCTGGATTCGCTCGGGCGGAGCGGCGTCCTTCGCCGCGAGGAGCGTCTCGAGCAGGGCGAGGACCCGTCGCTCGGCGTCCGATCGACGGTAGGCGGCCCCGTCTTCGACCGCCTCGATCAGCATGCCATCGAGAAGGGCTGTCAGCGCGTGACCGACCGAGGGAATCTCGAGCCAGCCCGGCAGCTCGCCTCGCATGACGCCCTCCTGGAGGATGAGCACGACCGCCGTCACCGTCTCGCGGCGGCGGCGGAGGAGCAACTCTCGGATGGCCGGATCGGTGTCAGCCTCCGCCCAGGCCTGGAGGATCAGGAAGCTGGAGCCGCGCTCCGACTGCTCGACGGCGAGATTATCGAACCAGTAGCCGATCGCCGCGGCGATCCGGTCGCGATAGCCCGCCACCGCCGCCAGGCGAGTGGCGAGCTGGGCGAGCTCCTGGTCGGTGATCAGGTCGCAGCCGGCAAGGATCAGGTCCGACTTGCTCCTGAAGTACGTGTAGATCGCCCCGACCGACAGACCGGAGGCACGGACGATGTCCTGCATCGTGGCCCGATGGAAGCCGCGTTCGGCAAAGACCGACAGCGCGGCCCGGACGATCCGGTCGCGAACTTCCTGTTCGTGCTGCTGGCTGACCCGGGGCATGAGGGCTCCGTGGCGAATGGACGCTCCCCTAGCGTACTCATCGCGATCGCCGCTCACAAGCATTGACAAAACGAATGCTCATTCTCTATTGTCAGGATGCCGTCACATCTTGCACCGTCCGCGCCGAGCAACGACGGGCCGCCGCCGGCCGCCGCCGACCGACCGACCGACCGACCGAAGGGGCTTCCGATGCTGTTCTCCCGCTGGGGCGCGT
>JACDAH010000096.1 GCA_013695505.1 Chloroflexota bacterium
GTCCCTTGTCGTCCACCGAGTGCCGGTACTCGCCGGTGAACACCTGACAGATACCCCAATTCGGGCTGGGTTCCTGGTTGTTCGCCCGCGCGATGTGGCACGGGCTCTGTTGGTCAGTCGACGCCTCCGTGTCCCCACTTTGGGCCACTTCACGCCACTTGTACGCATCATACCGCCGCGGGACCGCCCGTCAATGGGCGAAGTTGCCCCTCGTTCGGGGGGGTGTCCGGTCATCGGAGCGGACCCCGGCGGCGGGCGCTGTCTGTCCGGCAACGGGCCAAACTCCCTCCCACGGACCGTTGGGCTCGCTCCTCGCCCCCGGCGGCATGGGCCGACGCCGCCGCCATGCACGATCCGAGGGCCCGCGACGTCGAGGACCCCGGAATCCCGGCTCCGACCAGACCCAACGTTCCGTCGGTGCTGATCTGGCCATCTCCCATCCGAAGTACGCTCCGCGAGCGCCGCGACCGCAGCGATAGCACGGGCGAGCTGTTCATCAATCCCGAGCCATACCGACGCGGTTTGCCCGAGAGCACTTTTTCCGACTCCACTCCGCTGGACGCGTTTCCGATCGTCGACGGACTCCGTGTGGTCCCGGTCCCGGATCCGTCGGGCCAATTCGGCGTCCAGATGCGGTGGGAGCGACACACATGGGGTCGTCGCGGTGTTCCCGTGGTGGGATCACCTCGAGCGCGATCGCGACCGCTCCTGGATCATGCCGGGCGACTCGGTGCTCGGCTCCAAGGAGACGCCATTCGTTGCGATCGACCAGAACTGGGGCATCCAGATCTGGAGCGACGGGTCCTGGATCTACGTGGTCCACGACGGCGGAACGGGCTGGAACACATGGTTCCGCGTACGGCTCGACGACTTCACCGCAGCATGGGAGACCGGCATCGGTCGCATCCGATCGACGTACGCGCCGCTCTCGCCCGCGTCGGTCGCCCAGCAGCCAGGGACGAACGATCCCGGCTGACGGCTCCGGTCAGCGCGTCGGCGTCGGGATCCGGAGTCGGTCGCCGGCGTGGATCGGCGTCCGCATGCCCGGATTCATCGCGATCATCCGGTCGTATGACACGCCGAAGTAATTGGCGATGCTCCTGAGGTTGTCGCCGGAGCGGATCACGTAGATCCAGCAGTCGTTCGTCGACGGGCACTTCGTCAGAAGCGCGTAGCGATCGCTCGTCGGACGGGGCGTTGGGGTCGGAGCCGGTGTCGCAGTCGGGAGCGGGGTCGGGCTGGAGGTGGGACTCGGGGACGGGGACGGCGAGGACCGATGAGGCACCGTCAGCCCCAAAGTGGCGGTGGGGACCGGGCCTGGACTCGGGGCGACCGACAGCGCGGGGGCGACCGACGGCCCCGCCACCCCTGCACTGACGACCGCGGCGGCCTGATCGGGTCCGCTGCTCGGCAGGGACAGCCCGAAGCCGCCGCGGATGGCGAGGAATCCGAACGAAGCGGCAAGCGCGGCCGCGAGGACGAGACCCGCGCCGACCACGGCCGGCGAGATCGGCTCCTTCGCCGGCGCCGGTGCCAGAGCCGGCATTCCGGCAACGAGCACCCCGCGCAGGAATCGCGGACAGTTGACGTGCGCGCCTGTCAGGCAGACGAACTGCTGCTGGCGGGACGACTGCGGGATCGGCTCGCCGATCGCGATGCAGCGGTTGATCCCGTCCTCGCCCTCGGCGGGGCCGAACTGCCCGTCGGCCAGCTCCAGGGCGAGGAACGGACAGACGACCCGAATGGCCTCGCCGCCGTCGGCGGGGGTCGACCGGAACGGCCCGGCAACACGCCGGCCGGGCAGGATGTCGTCGTCGTTTGCCGCCCCGTCGCCGTCAGTCACAGACCCTCCACGCTCAGGCCGACCTGAACGGCGCGGAGTCTAGTACGTTTAGCGTGTTGCCGTAGCGATGACGGCGGTGCTACATTCCGCCGCCTGATCAGCAATCGGTTGCCCGCAACATTCGAGGCTCCGCCCACGATGGCCATGCCGCTTCCGATGGTGACGTCCGAGCCGGACCCGCTTCGGCTCGCGCCACAGCGAATCAAGCGCTGCACGTTCCGTCGGCTCATCCAGATCGAGAGTGGGACCGAGCGCCTATACGACGTCGAGTGCCTCCTCCCGGATCGGCGCCTGCCGATCCCCCTGGGCAACCTCGACGCGGCCACGCCAATCTGCAACGGCTGCGCGGCGCCCCACACCTTCCGCCCCGACGAGGACTGACGTCGCGGGTCGTGCCGGCCCTGGTGACGCGGCTCCCTGTCAAATGTCCGGCCGCCGAGCCGACTGACGGTCGCCCGATCGCGTGATCCTGACAAATGCCCGCTGAGAGCCCAGTTGCCGGTTCGAACCCTGCCGATTGACGCCGCCGCAGGCCGTTGGCAGAAACCTCGTGTTGACACCGCTGAATTGAGGCGGCAGTTGGGCGCGGCGGCCAATGTCTGGCGGGCCCTGAGCTTCCAGGGGGTCCGCGTGCTCCGATGACGAGCATCTGGCAGGAGGAGCGATGGCTCGGCCGGGCCAGGGCGAAGCGGAGTGTCAGCGAGGCGGTCTGTACGCCGAGTTCTGTCACGACGGCTCGCGCCGTCGCGGATGGCCATCCATCTGAGGCCGCCGGTTGCCCGACAGCTCTTGCGGCCGACCCGAGGGCTGGGCAGCGCACCTCTCCCCCGAACGGGTTGCCCCGAACGGGTTGCGCCCTCCTATTTGGCCTTGCTCCGGGTGGAGTTTGCCGCGTTTCACTCCGTCGCCGGCTTGCGCCGCCGACGGCATCGTCACTGTGGCACTGGTCCTCGTCTCACGACGGACGGGCGTTACCCGCCACCCTGCGCTGAGGAGCTCGGACGTTCCTCACGCTCGGGACGAGGTTGCCCCCGACGAGCGCGCGGCCATCCGACCGCCTCGCTGACACGGCCATTCTACGGCGCGGGCCGACGGTCCCGGCGTCAGGGATCGTGGACGAGGAGGAACAGGACTGTCGCGACGGGGCGGCGCGGCCGAAGGCGGAGGAATCGGCGACCAAGCGCACCTTACGGACCAACGGACAGTGCTCCGACGGCAGGCCCTCCCTGCTTCGGACCCACCTGGAACACGAGCTCGGCGCCGGAGCCCGTGAAGACGAGCCGTCCCTCCGGGTCCGTGCTCGCGACAGATGTGCTGCGCAGAGCTGGAGATACGCCTCCTCGATTTCGTTCCGTGCCGCCTCGACGCAGGCCCGCTTCGTCGAGATGAGGTCCCCGATCGCAACGGCGCCGGTCGCCGGGTCGTAGGTGTACGGCCCACCGAACGCGTTGCATCCGCCGTCGCCGGACAGCTCCTCGTCCGCGAACACCAGAGAAGGCTCGGAGATGCCCGCAACCGACCGTCCCCCGATCGCCACGAGCTGCCACACCGAGCCGGCAAGGGTCGTCGGGTGGCTCATCCGGATCGGGGACCCGGACGGTCCGCCCTCGCACGCCGCGATCACGGCTGCGACCAGAAAGCCGACCAAGACCGCGAACGACGGACGGGCGGGCCGCATCAGCTGCCGAGTGGCTGGCGGCCGTTCGCGAGCACGATTGCGCCGCCGGGTCCGGTCAGGATGAGATGGCCGAGCTCGTCCGAGGACGCGACGTTGGCCTGCTGGAGCGCTCGGCTGAATCCGGCCTCGAACTGGTTCCGCCGGTCATCCGCGCAGGCCATCGCAGTCATCGCGAGGTTCTCGAATTCAAGGGCTCCGGTCGCTGGATCGTAGCGGTAGCTTCCGCCGAAGTGGTTGCAACCTCCCGAGCCGCTCACGCCGGCCGGCGTGAAGGCGACGGTCGGCTCGCCACCGGCAACGGGTAGGCGACCGTCCACCGAGATGACGACCCACGCCGCGCCCGCGAGGGAGGCGGGGTGGGCTCCCGAAGCGCCGCCGGGGGAAACGTCCGGTCCCCCACAGGAAACGGCACCCAGGAGGACGAGGAGCGCAAGGCGTTTCATCGGCCGAGGACGGCGGGTGCGATTGTCAGGTTCCGGGGCGCCGGACGACAAGCGGGGGCCCACCGGCCGAAACGCGGTCGATCGCCTCGTTGCAGAGCGCGTCGGCGATCTTGTTCTGGGCCCGCGGAACGTGGGTCGCCGACCAGCGCTCGAAGCCGCGCAGCGTTCGCCGCGAGGTCTCCCAGAGCGGGATCAACTTGGCGTCCTTGACCCGCCAGCGGCCGGCCAGCTGCTCCACGATCAGCTTCGAATCAAGCAGCATGACGACCTCCCGCGCACCGAGCTCGGCCGCCAGGGCGAGCGAGCGAACGACCGCGGTGTACTCGGCGACGTTGTTCGTCTGGACGCCGAGATACTCCGAGATCGTCGCGTCGGGTTTCGCCCGGGGATCGCGGGCGTCGGGGCGGGCGAGGTCGATCAGCGCGCCCCCGGCCGAGGCCGGTCCGGGATTGCCGCGGGCTGCCCCGTCGGTCCGGACGACGAAGCCACGACGAGCAGCTGGAACGGGTTCGGGCGACGAGGAACCCGCGTCGGCCTCAGCCCACAGGCTCGCACCCGGTGGCGGATCCGCGCCGCGGCTCAGCCCGGATCTCCGGACGCAGGGGGCGGATCCTCAGGACCGCCGGCCGACGCGGACGAACCCTTCGGCAGGACCGGCATGTCGACCATCGGCAGCGGCTCCCGCTTGCCGGTCAGCTTCCGCCAGACCATCTGGATCGGGTCGTAGTACTTGTCGGCGACCCGTTCCTTGAGCGGAATGATCGCGTTGTCGGTGATCTTGATGTGCTCAGGGCAGACTTCCGTGCAGCACTTCGTGATGTTGCAGTAGCCGATGCCTCCTTCGTCCTTGAGGTGGCCGGTTCGATCGGCGGTGTCGATCGGGTGCATCTCGAGCCCGGCACTCCGGACGAGGAACCGGGGGCCGATGAACGGGCTCTCCGTCTCGTGGTTGCGGAGCACATGGCAGACGTCCTGGCACAGGAAGCACTCGATGCACTTGCGAAATTCCTGGACCCGCTCGATGTCCTCCTGCTGCCAGCGCCACGTCTCCTGGGGCTGGTCGGCCGGCGGCTGGAACGGGGGAATCCGCTCGTTGACCTCGTAGTTCCACGAGACGTCGGTCACCAGGTCGCGGATGAGCGGGAAGGCGCGCATCGGCTCGACGGTGATCGTCTCGCCGTCCTCGAAGTCCGACAGGCGGGTCTTGCACGTCAGCCGCGGCCGACCGTTGACCTCGGCGCCACACGACCCGCACTTGGCCGCCTTGCAGTTCCAGCGGACCGCGAGATCCGGCGCCTCGTGGCCCTGGATCCAGTGGAGCGCATCGAGGACGACCATCCCGTCCTCGACCGGCACGTCGAAGTCGACGAAGGTGCCCTCGGTCGTCGGCGTGCCGCGAAAGACGCTCAGGTGGACTTCGGTCATCAGTGGGGCTCCGTCGAGATCAGCTTGCGCAGATCGTCCGGCAATTCCGGAAGCGGCGTCGCGAGGATCTCCATCGCGTCGCCGGCCAGGCGGGCCGCGTTGTTCTGCTGGGCCCAGGCCGGATCGGGGTCCGGAAAGTCGAGGCGGCTGTGCGCCCCGCGGCTCTCGCGGCGCTCCTTAGCGCTGCGGGCGACGGCCTCCGACACGATCAGCATGTTGCGGAGCTCATAGACGAGGCCCCATGACGGGTTGTAGGCCCGGCCGCCACCGACCCGGACCGCGCTCCAGCGGGCCCGCAGATCGGCCAGCTTGGCGATCGCGTCGTCGAGGTCTTCCTCGGTCCGGAAGATCCCGACGAGCACGCCCATGATTGTCTGAAGCTCCTCGTGGAGACGGTACGGATTCTCGCCGGGCGCATCGGGCGTAACGGGCACGCCGTCGGCGCCGCGCGCAACGGGCGCGCCGTCGG
>JACDAH010000491.1 GCA_013695505.1 Chloroflexota bacterium
CGGGTCGATCCGGACGGCTCTGGACGCGGTCGGGCTCGAGGGGACGCCGATCATGGCCTACGCGTCCAAGCACGCGTCAGCGTTCTACGGTCCGTTTCGGGAGGCCGCCGACAGCGCACCAGCCTTCGGCGACCGGCGGGGCTATCAGATGGATCCGGCCAACGGGCGCGAGGCCGCGCGAGAGATGGCCCTCGACATCGCCGAGGGCGCCGACATCCTGCTCGTGAAGCCAGCCCTTCCGGGGCTCGACCTCATCGCGGCCGCTCGGGCGCGATTCGACGTGCCGATCGCCGCGTACCAGGTGTCGGGCGAGTACGCGATGCTCACGGCGGCTGCCGAACGCGGCTGGCTCGACGGGCGCCGAGCGATGACCGAGGCTGTCACCGCGATCGTCCGGGCGGGCGCCGGGATCGTCATCACCTACGCCGCGGCCGATCTCGCGACCTGGCTCCGGGAGGAGCGATGAGCACCGACGAACAGGTCTACGTCCAGGCCCTCGCCCTCGGGCTCGATCCTGCGTGGCGGCGCCGGACGGACGAGGAACGACGAGAGGACGGTTGTCGGTTCGGCGACGCGGAAGCCTCAGCCGGGCTCGCCGGGATCCGGAGCATCACCTACTCATCAATCGGTCTCGAGCCCGGCGTCGATCTCCTGTTCTGGCGGATGGCGCCATCGGTCGACGCCCTCGAGACCGCCGCCGCCGCGCTGCTCCGGGCGGGGCTGGGCACCTGGCTGAGCATTCGCCACTCGTTCATTGGCCGGATCGGTCCATCCCAGTACGTCCGGAAGGCGACCGACCAGGAGCAGTCGCTGTTCGCGGGCGAGCGCTCGCGTTACCTCGTCGTCTACCCGTTCACGAAGGCGACGGACTGGTACCTCTTGTCGAAGGAAGCGCGCCAGGGGGTGATGAACGAGCACATGCGGGTCGGCCACGACTACCCGACGATCCGTCAGGCGCTCGCGTACTCGTTCGGGCTCGATTCGCAGGACTTCCTCGTGGCCTACGAGACCGACGATCTCGTCGCGTTCGGCGATCTCGTCCGGGCGTTGCGGGCCACCGAGAGCCGGCGATCCACCGTCAGCGACACGCCGATCCTGCTCGGGATCCATCGACCTCTCGACGAGATCCTTGGCCTGCTGGGAGCCGCATGACGCCGGTCACTGACACCAGATCCCGGACGGCGCTTGTCGAGCGCTCCGAATGGATCTTCCCGGGCCGGATCGCATTCCGGAAGGCTGCCGCGTGAACGATCGCTTTCTCCGCGCCTGCCGTCTCGAGCCCGTTGACGCGACACCGATCTGGTTCATGCGCCAGGCGGGTCGATCGTTCGCGGCGTATCGCCGGCTGCGCGAACGGTACGGGATCCTCGAGCTCGCCAAGACGCCCGACCTCTGCGCCGAGGTCACCCTCATGCCGGTCCACGAGCTCGGCGTCGACGCCGCGGTGCTCTTCGCCGACATCATGCTGCCGCTCGAGCCCATGGGTGTTGGCCTGCGGATCGAGCCGGAGATCGGGCCGATCATCGACCGACCGATCCGATCCGCGGCGGACGTCGCGGCGCTCCGGCCGTTCGATCCCGCAGAGGTGTCGTTCACGCTCGACGCGATCCGGCTGATCCGACAGGAGCTCGACGGCCGGGCGGGCGTGATTGGCTTCTCCGGCGCGCCGTTCACGCTGGCCTGCTACCTGATCGAGGGTCGGCCGTCGCGCGACTTCGCCACGGCCAAGGCCTTCATGTATCGCGAGCCGGCGGCCTGGCACGACCTGATGGAGCGTTTGTCCGTCATGGTCGTCGCGTACCTCCACGCGCAGGTCGAGGCCGGCGCGGACGTCCTCCAGGTGTTCGATAGCTGGGTCGGCGGGCTTGGGCCGGCCGACTACGTCGAGTTCGTCCAGCCCCACGTCCGAGCGATCTTCGCGGCGCTCGCGGGCACGCCGACGATCCATTTCGGCACCGGAACGTCGGCACTGATCGAGCTCCTGGCCGACGCCGGCGGCGACATCATCGGCGTCGATCATCGGGTCTCGCTCTCAAATGCCTGGAAGCGCATCGGGCCGGGGCGGGGGATCCAGGGCAATCTGGACTCCGCCCGCCTGCTTGCCGGCTGGGAGGCGACTCGCGGCGGCGCGCAGGTCGTTCTCGATGAGGCGGCGGGCCGGCGCGGCCATGTCTTCAATCTTGGTCATGGCGTGCTGCCCCAGACGGACACAGACCTGCTCCGCCGGCTCGTCGACTTCGTCCATGAGGAAACCGCCAGAACCGAGACGTCTGTTCGGGCGATCGCGTCCCCGTGACCGAGCGGCGCGGCGTTCTCCTCATGACCTACGGATCGCCCGCTTCGCTCGACCGCGAGGACGTCCGCGCGTACCTGGCCCGGGTTCGCAGCGGGCGCGAGCCGGACCCCGAGCTCGTCGACGAGTTCACCCGTCGCTACGCGGTGATCGGCGGGTCGCCTCTGATCGACATCACGCGGGATCAGGCTGCGGCGCTCGGGGCCAGCCTGGGCTGGCCCGTGGAGGTCGGCATGCGGTTCTCCGAGCCCTCCATCCTGGCCGGGCTGAAGGCGCTCGCCGCTTCCGGCACGAACCGGGTCGCCGCGATCATCCTGTCGCCCCAGTATTCGCCGATCCTGATGAGCGGTTATGCCTCGGCCGTTGAAGCCGCGAGGGCGGAGCTGGGCGACGCGGCACCTGAGGTCAGTCTCGCGGGCCGTTGGCACGATGAGCCCGTCTTCGTCGCGGCTCTCGCGGATCGAGTGACCGAAGCCATCGGGAACCTGCCATCCGACGAGCGAGCGGCGGTCACCATCCTCATGACGGCCCATAGCCTTCCGAGGCGCGTCGCTGAGCAGGAGCCGGACTATCTGGACCAACTCCGAACGACCGCCGAAGCCGTCGCCGCGGAAGCCGGGCTCTCGGATGGGAATTGGTCATTCTGCTGGCAGAGCGCCGGGCACGAGCCGGGGGAGTGGATGAAGCCGGACTTCGCCGATCTCATGCCCGAGATCGCCTCCGGCGGGGGGCGATCCGTCCTCGTCGCCCCGATCCAGTTCCTCGCCGACCACCTCGAGATCCTCTACGACGTCGATGTCGGAGCCCGTGAGCAGGCCGAGCTCTGCGGTCTGGCGTTCCACCGCATCAGGTCGCTCAACTGCAACCCTGGCCTGATCGACGCCCTGGCTGAGGTCGCGCGACACACCCTGACACGCGCCTGACCACCGCGGTCGTCGCCGGGTTCCGCCTGTAGATCATGCTGCCGCGCTATCGCAGCGCTCGGCGCAACCCATCGATCGTTGCCTCGTCGAGCTCGAGGACGAGGTCCGCGTACGACGCAATCAGGGCGATCACGGCCTGGCGCGGCCCGTCGCGCCATTCCGCGCTGCCGTAGAACGCGTCTTCGCTCCGCTGGCGGTGGGCGAGGTCGTCGAACGCCCGGATGAGGTAGTAGCCAAGAGGATCGCCGATCGATGCGCCGAAGGCGACGACATCGATGCCGTGCCGAGCGAGAAGCGGCGCCGCCTCCACGTCGAACAGACGCTCGTACTCCGCCGCCGCGCCGGGGTGGAGAGTGTAGGTCCGGATCTCGATGATTCGAGCCATGTGTCCTCAGTCCGCCACAGTCGATCCCTCTCCGTGCCCCCGGTGCAGATTGTCGCGGGGGCGGTGCCCAGGACGAACCACTGACCCTCCTATCTTGCCCGGACTCGCATCGTCTCATCAGGCTCGCACCGCTTTCCGGGCCGCGAAGCCCGTGAGGCGTGGGAGGATGGGGGACCAGACCCAAGCTGGATTCTGACGCAGACAGCAGGACGGACATGGCGATGCCTTTCGTCGGCCGCGACGCCGAGCTCGCGACGGTGGTGGACCTCGTCCGTCGCGGTCACGACGGGCATGCGCCAGCGGTCGCAATCGTGAGCGCGGAGCCGGGTCGCGGCAAGACGCGGCTCCTGGCCGAGACGATCGCCCTCCTGCCCGACGTCCGGAACATCCGTCTCGCCGGGTTCGAGCCGATGGAGCCGATCGCCCTCGGCGCCGCCGGAGAGTTGCTGCGCGTCCTGTCCGCAGTCCCGGTGGATGGACCGATTCTCACAGCGCTCGTTCACGGCGGGTCGACCGACGTGCAGGCCGAGCCGTTGCGCGTCTTCGAGGCGGCCCATCGGGCGCTCACTCGACTCGGGCCGCTCCGGCTCACGATCGACGACCTCCAATGGGTGGACCGATCGTCCCTCGCGTTGATCGATTACCTGATTCGCGCCGCGGAGAGCCGTCACCAGCGACTCACCGTCCTCGTCGCGGGTCGACCCTCGGCGGCGCTGACCGCGTTCAGGAATCGGATCGAGAATGAGCTGCCGACCGAGCGTCGGGGTTTCCTGGAGCTCGGACCCCTGAACCAGGCGGCTGGATCGACGCTCGCCCTCGCAATCGACCCGCGCCTGACCGGCGTCGCGGCCGCTGACTTATGGAGGCGAGCGACCGGATCTCCCTTCTGGCTTGAGCTTCTCGCTCGCAATGCCGCCGGCGGCGATCCATCGACGGCGATCGGCGAGCGATTACGAGGTCTGAGCCGCGGCGCCGCCAAGCTTCTCGCGGTCCTGTCCGTCACCGGTCGTCCGATCAACGTCGAGGATCTCGGCGACCTGCTCGCCTGGCCCGGGCCGCGGGTCGACGGCGCTGCACACGAGCTCGTGACCATTGGCCTGGCGGTGGAGGCGGTCGGTGGCCTGCGACCGGTCCATGACCTGATTCGCGAAGCGGCGCTGAACGAGCTACCGAAAGCGGAGCGTCGTCGACTCGAGGGGCGATTGGCCGAATCGATCGAGCGAGACGCCGAGGACGACGTTCTCCAGCTCCGAGAGGCGCTCGTCCACCGGCACGCGTCCGGGCGACCCTCGCTCGCGCTCGCCGAACGCCTTGTCAGCGCCCGCCAGAGTCGCCTTCTGAGCGTTGAGGACCTCCAGTTCCTGGCAAACCTGAGCGACGAGATGGAGCCCGGACCAGAGGAGCAGGTCGGCCTCGATCAGAGCCTGGCGATCCTGGCCGCCCATGCGGGCGCGCTGTCCCTGGCGATCGGGCGCTGGACCCGCGTGGCGTCGCATGCACCGGACCCGATGACGCGTCAGGACGCCCGGGTTGGGGCGGCTCGGGCCTCATATCTGGCCGGCCTGAGCGAGGCCGCCCATGTCTGGCTCGATTGTGCGCAGGAGGGCCCGATGAGCCCCGATTTGTCGATCCGGATCGATGCCATCCGGGCCGACACGTTGCTGTGGCTCGACCACGAGTCGCTCGAGGGCAGCCGGGTTGCGGACCGGGCCGTCGAGAGCGCGGAGCGCCTCATCTCGTCAGCCGGCGGCCTCGCGGAGGTCCCGATCGAGACTCGTCGGGCCTATCTGTCGGCGCTCGAGGCGGCAGGCGATGGTGCCCTCCAGCTGGGGCGCGCCGACGAGATCGTCCGCCTCGCCGAGGCGACCGTCCGCGTGGCCGGCCAGATCGACGACGTCGCTGCGATTGCGGCCTTGAATCGAGCGGCGTTCGCGAACCGACCCCTGGGTCGCACGGTCGAGGCCGCGCGATTGAGTCGCCGTGCCTGGGACGAGTCCCGGCGACTGATCTTGCCGTCCGCGATGGTCGATGCCGGACACTCGCTGTCGCGGAGCCTGCGCGATCTCGGCCGGGTCGAGGAGGCCCATCGGATCGCCGTCGAAACAGTCGAGATCGAGTCCCGCCTCCAGAATCCGTCGCGCCGTTGGGGGAATGCCCTCAACGTCCTTCACGCGATCGAGCTCTGCCTCCAGGATCCGATTGCGGGCCTGAATCGGATTCGCGAGGACGTTCGTCTCGAGCGGGACCCGCACTATCGGATGGCGGTCCATCAGGACATCGCGACGTGGCTCGCCCGGACGGCCGGCCCGCAGGCTGTCGCGGAGATCGTGGTCGAGCTCGACGCGGCCCAGGCCGATTCCCTGCTGGCTCGCTGTCCCCGTTGCGCGATCGAGCTCACGCTCACCGAGGTGGCCCTGCTCGCCCGGGTTGGTCACGTCGACCGGGCCGCTGAGCTCTTGAC
>JACDAH010000501.1 GCA_013695505.1 Chloroflexota bacterium
CGTCCTCGCCGAGCAGTTCGGCTTCTTCGTCCGCGTCGAAGTTGCGCGCTCGATTGCACTCGCCGCAGAGCGGGAGGCCACGTTCGCCGAGCGGATCGTCGTCCGGGTCGTCGATGAGCCCCGTCCCGCACGAGGCGCACAGCTCAACCGTGTCCGTCACGCGCCGGCCGATCCGATCACGACCAGATGCTGGGTCGCGCGGCTTGCTCCGACGTAGAGCAGCCGCTCGGCCCGTGGGTCCGCCGCGTCGAGCTCGACCAGGATCACGACCGGGCGCTCGAGGCCTTTGAAACGGCGGATCGAGTCGCACAGGATCGCGTCCGACGGCGTCTCGACGACCGCCCGCGCCCCGACGCCGGTGTTCCGGCCGGCGTCGTCGACCTGGCCGTTCCACAGGACCTCGTTGCCGTACTTCCGCTGGCGCCAGACCTCGGACTCCTCGAGCCGGGCGCCGGTCAGGACCGCGATCTGCCACGGCGGCACATGCTCGTCGGCCCGCAGCCGGTGGAGGACGACCCGGAGCGCCTCGATCGTCTCGGCGCCCGGCGCGGCTTCGATCCGCTCGACCGGCCGACCGTCCGCGCGCACGACGGTGGTCGGCGGCGCGTCGGGCGCGTGACCCATCGCGAACTCGTGGACCGGCTCGGGGTTGCGGCAGTTCTCCTCGAGCGCGAACGTCGTCAGGCCGAGCCCCTCAACCGCGTCGTCGCGGAAGATCGCCTGGGCGGGGTCGTGGAAGACATAGAAAACGTCGTCCTTCGGCTCCGCAAGCAGCAGCTGGAGGGCGTCGAACCAGTCGGCCGTGAAGTCCTGGCCCTCGTCGACGACGATCGCGTGGAAGCGCCAGCCGAGCTTGTCGATCGCGGCGAGGAGGGCGTTGGGCAGGATCCCGTCCCACCACTCGCGGGTCGGCGGCTCGGGCTTGGGCGGCAGGATGGCGGCTTCGGTCGCGAGATCCTCGCAGAGCTGGTGGAAGGTCGACACGGTGAGCCGGCCGCGCTCGGCGGCCGTGCTGGCGGTCAGCTCGGTCAGGAGTCGGGCGAGCGGCTGGTTGAAGCAGACGAGGAGCGTCTCGAACCCCTCGCGGGCGAGCTTGCGGGCCTTCTCGGCCGCGAGCAGGGTCTTGCCGGTCCCCGCCGCGCCGACGATCTGGACACGGCGGTTGCGCTCCAGCCCGCGCAGGACGCGGTACTGGTTATCGGTCAGCTGGAGGACGGCCCGATCGCCGTCGAGGATCTCGCTCTTGAGCAGCGACTTGAGCACGACCGGGGTCTCGAGGATGTCCTCGATAAGCTGGACGCCATCGGGCCCGGGCGGGCGCCGGTTCGCTGCCCCGTCGGCCCAGGTGGCGAAGGCGCGATCGACGGCGTGGCGGGTGGCCGCGTTGTCGTGGTCAGCGAACGCCTCGTGGTCGAGGATGAGCCCGGGGACGACGTTCGGCCCGAGGAGGCGAAGGCTCGCGCCGGCACTCGCGAGGTCGACGTCCGGGAGCGCGACCGCGTGGCCGGCGATGGGCTGGAAGTCGGCCGGCCGATCGGGCAGCTCGCTGAGTTTGCCGAGCAGGGCGTGGAGATTGCGCTTGGCCTGCTCGAAGGGGTCGGGCTTGAGCTCGTGGCGGCCGGCCCACCAGCGCCCCTCGGCGTCTCGCCGGATCTCGCCGGCCTTGGTCTCGACGACCAAGATGCCGAGCTCCGGATGAGCGATCACGAGGTCGGCCTCGCCGCCGGTGAGCTGGCCGTGGTCGCGGGTGCGGCCGGTCCACGCGACATTGGCGAAGACGCGGTAGCCGTCCTTACGCGGGAGGGCAGCCCGAACCCGTGCCTCGACGAGCAACTCGGCCTCGCGACCGGCGGTCACAGTGCCCACGCGATCCCCTTCCCCCGGCACCTGCCACGGCGGCAACGACCCAGGATCTCAGGGTAGCCCATCGCCGGGCTCGCCTGGCCTGTTCGTGGCGGCGATCCCGGTCGATCGCCGATCCGGATCGAATCTGCGCCGGGCGTGTGCCACCTTGTCTGTCACGGCTCCTGCGGCGCCTGCGCCCTTGTGGCGCCTGTCGCGATTCACACCCGGCGTACACATGCCACGGGTTTGGCGCCCTCCGGGCCCCGAATCCGTCCGTTTGGCACGCCGGGCGAGAATCCGGTGCAGAAACGGGGCGGTGAGGGCCGGTCAGCGGCTCGCGACCAGGAAATCGGCCGCATGTGCACTTGGGGCGAGAATCCGGTGCAGAAAGGGGGCCGCGAGTGCCGTTCAGCGGCTCGCGACCAGGAAATCGGCCGCATGTGCACCTGGGGCCCTCCGCGGCACGGCCGTCCCGCCGGTACGGGCGGTCCCGCCGACAACCCGCCGGTGTTCGCGGTGGGCAAGCCGAAGGGCGGAGCCGGATTGGCTCCGCCCTTCCCCTCTCCTCGGTCCCTCAGGAGGAGTTCAGGAGAGATTCACGTTTCGAACGGTCAGCGGACCGACGCCGTTGCGAGAATCTCGCGGGCCTTCACCGGATCGCCGGTTGCGAACCCGAGGTTGATCTCGTTGCCGGTCATGCCGGTCGGGAAGATCGCCTCGATGTTCACGCCGGCATCGGCCAGGCGTCGGGTGACCTTGCCGAGCGAACCCGGCACGTGGGGCAGCGAGGTCTCAACGACCTCGAGCTCCTTGAAGGTCACGCCGCTGCTCTTGAGCGCCGCGCGGGCCGTGTTGTCGTCGGCCGTCGTGATGGCTGCCCGTCCACTGTCGCCGCAGCTCGCGCCGCTGATGCCAGTGATGTTGACGCCGCGGGCACCGAGAGTTTCGGTGATCGTGGCGAGGGCGCCGGGCTTGTTCTGAAGCTCGACCAGGAACGCGTTCATGGGTTACCTCCTTGATCGCGTTCCGGCCCGTCCGAGACGGTTCGACACCAGCTCGAGGGCGGGTCGGGATGACCCCATTCTACCCCTGGCCGTCCAATCGGCCCCCACGGGGGTCGGTCAGGAGAGCGCGACTCCCTCGTGGCCGCCAGGGACGATCCCCTCGTTTTGCGGAGCCGTCAGCGAGGTCGCCATGAGGTGTACATCCGCTTGAACAGCGCCTTGTCCTGGGCGGCAGTCGTCCGCTCGGTGAACATCCAGATGTAGTAGCCGACGCTGCCCTTGGCCAGGATGATCACCTGGATCCGGACCTTCAGACCGTCGTCGACGCCGTCGAACGTCAGCAGCTTTCCGCCCCAGCCCGCGAGCCGGACCTTCGAGGTCGAGATCAGCTTCGCCTTGTTGTGGCTCTTGTAGTAGGAGATCGACGCGCTGACGCTGAGACTCAGCGAGACGGTCCCCGACACGGTATCGCGACTGACGTAGACGTACGGGTAATCGAAGTTGTCGTACGCATCGGCAAGCTTGGCGGTCCCCGGGGTCACCACCCAATCGGGCGGGTACTTCATCGAGTAGTGGTTCCGTTTGGACGTGTAGGTCTTCCATGGGACGGGCGTGGGAGCGGGAGTCGGGACAGGAGTGGCCGTCGGAGCCGGCGTCGCGGCTGGGCTCGGGGTCGGCGCGATCGAGGGC
>JACDAH010000514.1 GCA_013695505.1 Chloroflexota bacterium
CAAGCCGTCCGCGCAGGAACTGCTGGCCGACTGGCGCACGGCCGAGCGCGTCGGCAGGACGGCGAGGTCCGCGGCCGACGCCGCCGGGCTCGCGGTCGAGTCGGCGAACTCCGCGAAGGCGGCAGCGACCTCTGCCCAAGCCGCCGTGACAGGCGCGGCCGAAGCAGTCGACCGGGCAAAGGAAGCGTCGGATCTCGCGTCGGCGGCGGCGGCCCAGGCTTCGGAGGCCGCGCAGCAGGTCTACGCCGACGCCCAGGAAGACGCGGAGCGGACCGGGGAGATCGTGCGTGAAGCGAAGGTGTTGGAAGCGGAAGCGGGCGACGCCTTCCGGGAAGCTCAACGACAAGGTTTCGCGAAGGATCGCGAGTAAGGGCTCCGGGCGACTCCCCTTCCAACGGACGTTTCCGTCTCGGTGCGCAACTAGCCCGGGAGCGTGGCGAGGTCCTGCTCGATCGCCTGGCGGTCGTCGACGCTCGAGATCGCTTCCATGGCGGTGAGTGCCTTCGTCTTCCACAGCCCGCCACTTGCGCTGTCGCCTGCCGCGAACGACGCCCGGGCCATCGCCTCGTAGGCGGCCGGTAGATCCCAGGACTCCCGCCCGTCAGCTCCCAGGCCCTCGTTGATCTCGACGCAGCGGCGGGCGTGCCACAGGGCCGGCTCGCCGCGTCCCAGCGTTGCGTACACACGCGAGCAAAGCCACTCGCCGCGCGCGAGGTTGACCGCTTCGCCGACGCGGGCCCAGTGCCACCGCGACGCATGCGCCCGATGAATCATTTCGTCGGTCTCGGCCGGCGTCCGGTCGGGCTTTTCGAGGAGGCCCCATGTCGAGTTATAGAGATCCACCCCGAGCTGACGCTGGGCGGCCGCGTCCAGCTCGACGGTGGTGGCCGCGGACGGGTCGGTCGTCGTGCTCGTCATGATCGGGTCCTTTCCATCGCTCATCCGCCCCACCACGTGGAGCAGCCGGGTCAGTCGGTCGGAACGGGAGGCAATGCGCGCCCGGTGGGTGGCCAGCCGTCGTCGCTGCTCGGCCGGATCACCCATCGCCAGGACCTCCCGGATGTCGTCGAGCGGCAACTCCAGGTCGCGCAGACGGGCGATCGTCCGGGCGGTCTCGAGCTGCGCTCGCCGGTAGCGGCGGTAGCCGGTGAAGCGATCCGTGTCGGCCGGCCGGAGCAGGTCCAGCTCGTCGTAGTGGCGCAGAGCGCCGACGCTCAGCCCGGCGAGCCGGGCGAACCGCCCGATCGAAAGCAGATCGTCATCCACCGCGCCATCCTGAACCCTCGAGCAGGTCGAGAGTCAAGGTGATGATCAGCGTGGCTTCCGGCTTTATCGTGTGGCGATGCACGCTTCATTCGATCCCATCATCGACATGGCCGACATCTCCCGGGTCGACGCGGATCAACGTGGTCGATACAGCGTCCGGCATACCGAGGCTCTGGTCGTAGACCTTCCTGACCGGCAACGACGCTTGATCAATCTGGATGTCGACGCCCACGGAATGCTCTTGGGGATCGAAACCGATGGAGCACGCTCAACCCTCCATCCGCGCATGAGGCCAAACGAGAAGTGAGCGATCGGGCGCTTGCGATCCGGGCGGGCCGGCTGCTCGACGTCGCGACCGGCACGATCGACGACGACCGGGTCATCCATGTCGGCATTGATGGGCGTGTCACGGCGATCGGCAGCGGCGCGGATGGCATTCCCGACGGAGCGGCCGACGTCGACCTCGGCGGGCTGACCGTTCTCCCCGGGCTTATCGACACGCACACGCATCTCATCGGTGACGTCCAGACCGCCGGCGTCCCGGCGACCACCACCTCGGGCGCGGAGGAGGCCCTGCTCGGGGTCCGCCACGCCCGCCAGACCATCGCGGCCGGGTTTACCACGGTCCGCGACCTCGGCCCATTCCGGGCGTTCACCGACTGCGCCCTGCGCGACGCGATCGATCGCGGCGACGTCGTCGGGCCGCGGATGCAGTGCGCCGGAGCGTTCATCACCGCGCCGTGGGGCGGCGGGGACGTCGTCGGCCTGGCCCACGACATTGTTCTGCCCGAGGAGGTCCGGTTCGGCGTCGTCCGCTCCGTCGACGAGGTTCGCGAGCGCGTCCGCCGGCTCCTGATCGGCGGCGCCACCATGATCAAGTGCATTGGCACGGGAGCCGTCCTGACCCGCGGCGGAGTGCCGGGCGCGCCGGAACTGTCCGAGGCCGAGATCCACGCCGCCGTCGAGGAGGCCGGCTGGTATGGCACTCACGTGGCGGTCCACGCCCACGGCGCGGAGGGCGCGAAACGGGCGATCCGGGCCGGTGCGCGGTCCGTCGAGCATGGCTCATATCTCGACGACGAGGCGATCGCGATGCTCGCCGACACCGGCACGTTCTTCAGCGTCGACCTGTACGACGGCGAATGGGCGCTCGGCCCCGAGGGCCCGACGGACTGGCCGGCCGAGACGATGCGCAAGCTCCGCGAATCCCAGGCGGCGGCTGAGGCGGTGATGGCCAAGGCGATCGAGCGCGGCGTCCGGATCGCGTTCGGCACGGACAGCGGCGTCTATCCGCACGGGCTCAACGCACGCCAGTTCGCGAGCTACGTCCGGGCCGGAATGACCCCGTTGGCGGCGATCCGGACGGCAACCACGATGGCCGCCGAGTTGATGGGCTGGTCGGATCGGGTGGGGACGCTGGCGCCGGGCCGGTTTGCCGACCTCTTTGCGGTCGCCGGCGATCCGCTGGCCGATGTCACGGAGCTGGAGCGACCGGTGTTCGTCGCGAAGGGCGGGCAGGTCGTGCGCGATGATCGAAAAGGCCGTGCGCCGGCCGCCTGACCTGTTGCGGCTGGGACACCAAGTGACGTTCGAGCGGCCAAAGCCAGGGCCCAAACCGGCGGTTCCGCCCTCGCGTGTTGCGGTCGGACCCACATGCGACGAGGGAGCCGGGTCAGCTTCGCCACTTGTGGTGCTGTCGACAACAGAGCCCGAAGGCGTCCCTACGCTCGGTCCAGCTCCCGGTCGATCGCGCGGAGGATGAACCGGGCGGCCTCCGCACTCTTGCCGCCGAGCTTCTGCCCGTCGTCCTGCTCCAGTGCGGGCCCGAGGTCGGCGAGGAACTGCACTAGCGCCGGAGTGCGCGCCAGGTCACCAGCCGCGAACGCCTCGTCGAGCCGCGCGATCGCGCCCCGTGCATTGTCGACCACGTGCCCCTTGGCCGCGATCAGCTCGCGGACGTCGGCGCGCGCGGCTTCGGCCGCGGGGCCCTGGCTGGTCATCGACGCTTGCCGAGGATCCCGGCCATGACCGCGCCGCGGCGAGTGGCCGGCTCGACCGGCGTCGCCACCCCGGTCGGCTCCGCCGGCGCCTCTTCGACGCCGATTGCCGCATCGGCGGTCTGGCGCTCGTGGCGAGCCTTCCAGTCAGACTGGAGCAGGCTCATCGAGATCTCATCCCACCAGCGACCCTCGCGCCAGATCGCCTCGCGTGCCCGGCCCTCGACGACGAAACCGACCGACCGATACGACCGGACCGCCCGCTCGTTGAACGAGAACACGGACAGGGCCACGCGGTGCAGGCCCAGCCCGCCGAACGCGTGGTCGATCATCAACCGGGTGGCCTCTGTCCCGTAGCCGTGGCCCCATTCGTCCTTCTCGCCGATCGTGATGTGGAACAGGGCCGAGCCGTTGTCGGCGTCCAGTTGCGACAGCGCGCACGTCCCGATCAGTCGATCGTCGTCGCGGAGGTGGATCGCCATCGCCAGCGAGTCCGAGCCGAGCGCCCGGGCGGCAAAGAACCGCTCGATCTCGTCGGGCCGCATCGGGCTGTCCTGGTAGCGCGTCAGGCGGACGACCGCCGGATCGGCGTACCAGCGCTGGAAGACGCGCAGATTCGCGGGGACGTGCCGTCGGAGGACGACACGCTCTCCCGGCAAGGTCGCCGGAAACCAGCTCCGATGGGTCATCGGAGGGGACGGTATACCATCCGCGCCATGCGTCGCTGGAGCGAGGTCGCGGAGCGCGTCGCCGCCACGACCCGGACCTCCGAGAAGACCGCCCTCCTCGCGGGATATTTCGCCGGTCTGACCGCTGCCGAGCTTCCGATTGCGGCCGTCTTCCTGACCGGTCGGCCGTTCGCCGAATCCGACCAGCGCGCCGCCGGCCTTGGCTGGTCCGCGATCGCGACGACCGTTGCCGACCTGGCGGGCGTGCCCCGGACCGCCTTGGGCGAGGCCTACGACCGCTCGTCCGATCTCGGGATGGCCGTCGCCGACGTCCTCACCCTGGCCGGGCACGCGCCCGATCCCGCGGAGAGCCCGACCCTCGCCGAGGTCGCGGCCGCGTACGCCGAAGTCGAGCAAGCGTCCGGTCCCGCGGCCAAGAGCGGGATCCTCCGCGCCCTCCTGGCCCGGTCGGATCCGCTGACCGCCAAATTCATTGTCAAGGTCCTGTCGGGCGAGCTCCGGATCGGGCTGCGCGAAGGGCTGGTCGAGGCCGCGATCGCGAAGGCCTTCGACCGGCCGCTCGATGCGGTGAAGTGGGCCGGGATGTTGACCGGCGACATCGGCGTCCTCGCGGCCCTCGCTCGCGACGACCGACTCGACGAGGCCAGCCTCTCGCTCTTCCACCCGATCAAGTTCATGCTCGCGTCGCCGGCTGAAGACGCCGCCGAGATCGTCAAGCGTCTCGGCATCCCGGTCTGGGTCGAGGACAAGTACGACGGGATCCGGGCCCAGCTCCATCGCGACGGCGACGACACCCGGCTGTACTCGCGCGACCTCCACGACATCAGCAGCCAGTTTCCGGAGATCGTCGAAGGGGCGAAAGGTCTCGCCTGGGACGCCATCCTTGAC
>JACDAH010000549.1 GCA_013695505.1 Chloroflexota bacterium
ACCACCCGCCCGCCGACTCCCCGCCGGCCGTCTCGCCCGACCCGGCCGTCGCACCGCTGTACGCTACACTCGCCGACCAGCCGAGCGACCCGCTCGAACCCCACCAGGGGCCGCCGGATCCGAGCCAAGACCACTCGTGAGCCAGGAGCGCTGATGGGCATCATTCGGACGCGACCCTCGCGCGAGATCCTGTCCGGCGACTCCGCCGACGTCTACTTCGCCCGAGCCGCCAGCATCATGGAGCGCGAGGGCCTCGACCCGATCGTGACGATGGAGGTGTTCGCCCGCCAGGACGCCGTGCTGTGCGGGATCGACGAGGCGAAGAACCTCATCGGCCACGTCCTCGCGACCGCCGACCCGACCGAGACCAACGTCGAGGCGCTCGCCGATGGTGACCGGATCGGCCCCAAGGAGATCGTCCTCCGGATCCGCGCCCGCTATCGCCAGTTCGGGCTGTACGAGACTGCGATCCTCGGGATGCTGTCGCAGTCGACCGGCTGGGCCACGGCGGCCCGCGAGGTCGTCGACGCCGCCGCGCCCGAGCCGGTGGTTTCCTTCGGCGCTCGCCATGTCCATCCCGACATCACCGACGTCCTCGACTATGCCGCGATCGTCGGTGGCTGCGTCGGCGCCTCGACCCCGGCCGGGGCCCGCCTGGCCGGCCTCAACCCGACCGGCACGATGCCGCACTCGCTGGTCCTGATCTTCGGCGACACGGTCGCCGCGGCCGAGGCCTTTGATCGCGACCTCGAGCCCGACGTCCCGCGCATTGTCCTCGTCGACACCTTCAAGGACGAGGCCGAGGAGACACTCCGCGTTGCCCATGCCCTGGGCGATCGCCTCTATGGCATCCGCCTCGACACGCCGTCCGAGCGCGGCCGGGTCACCGCGGATCTCGTCAAGGAGATCCGGGCCCGGCTCGACCAGGAGGGCTACCAGCACGTCAAGATCGTCGTCTCGGGCGGGCTCAACCCCGAGCGGATCACCTATTTCAAGGACCAGGGGGCCCCGGTCGATTCGTTCGCGGTCGGGTCGCATATCAGCGGCGCCACGCCGATCGACTTCACCGGCGACATCAAGGACATCGACGGCAAGCCGATCGCGAAGCGCGGCCGGATCCCGGGGATCACCGAATCGCCGCGGCTCCGTCCGGTCGACCTCGCCCTCTGGCGCGACGACGAAGCCTGAGCCGAACGCGCCGCGCGCAGCCCGTTGCGGGGGTCAGGCCGTCGCGGCGGCCCGCGAACCGAGCGTGAGCGCGAGTCCGCCGATCCAGGCTGCGAGGACGATCGCGAGGCCGACGCTCGCGATCCAGACCGCAGGTCCGGTCATCACGACGGCCACGATCACGGCAATCGCGACTGCTCCGAGCGAGGCGATCGCAAGCCAGCCGAGCATGGCCGGGACGAGGCCCGGGCCAAGCCCGAGGACAGCCACCAGGACGATCCAGGCGAGCACCGGCGCAATACCGATGCTGCCGGTCAGGTACGACTGCTCGAGCGAGATCCGGCCGACGATCAGGAGGACCTGGCCGACCGAGGCGATGACGATTCCGACGATCGCCGCGATCGTCACGACCCGGACCCACGGCGCCAGCTCGTTGACGGCCAACCGGTCGACCGCGACGACCGCCGGGATGAGGGCGACGAGCGCCATCGCGATGAACGCGTCGTTGATCGGCCCGAAGACCTGGCCGGCGCCGCCGAAGAAGAGGGCGAGTGCGATCCCCGAGACGACGAAGGCGATCAACGCCAGCCAGCCCGACCAGCCGGCGAGACGATACAGGTCGTTGTCCGCGATCATCTGACCACCTCTGCGCTCCACGTCCGGATTGGTTCGGCGGCACGGACGCTATCATTTGGCTGATCAGTAAGTCAATGAATATCGGAGAATCATGCCCCGCCGCTACACCCTCGGCAAGCGCGCCGAGCAGCACGCCTCGACCCGCGAGCGGATCGTCTCGGCCGCGCTCGGACTGATCCGGCAGGGCGGCCTTCGTGCGGCCTCCGTGCGGGCAGTGGCCGCGGCCGCGGACGTTGCCCCGGCGACGGTCCGGAACCACTTCCCGGATCGGGCGGCTCTCGCCGATGCCGCCGCGGACGCCGTCCTCGCGGAGATCCATCCGCCCGGCGTCGAGATCTTCGCCGGCCTCACGTCCGCGACCGGTCGGGTCGAGCGCCTGGCTCGCGAGCTGTCGGCGTTTGCAGATCGGAGCGTCGCCTGGTGGAACGTCCAGCAGGCCGATCCCGATCTCGTCGCGGCCTGGGCGGGTCAGGAGGCGAAGTTCGCGGAGCACCAGCGGCGATTGGTCGAAGCGGCGGTCGAGCCGCTCGGCGAAGATCCTGTGGCCGTCGCGGTGACAACGAACATCGTCGGCTACTCGATGTATTACGGCCTCCTCAGCCAGGGCCTCTCGTCGGAGGACGTGGTGCAGGTCCAGCTGAGCGTGATCCTGCCCTGGCTCGAACAACGGTCCGGCTGACCCGCCGCCCGTTCCGTGCCACCATTCGGGCGTGAGCGAGCAGGGTCGCGACGACGCCGCCCCCGACGATCTCGAGACCGCTGACGATCGCGAGACGGCCTACGAGCTGCTCCAGCGCGGGCAGGACCTGCTGACCCTGCGCCATTTCGCGCAGGCCGCGGTTGTCCTCGAGCGGGCCGATCGCGAGGAGCCCGACAAGCAGTCGATCCTGGAGGCCCTCGGGCGGGCCTACTACAACTCAGGCCAGCACGAGCGCTCGCGGGTCACGTTCGAGCGGCTCCTCGAGCTCGACCCGTCCGCCCACTACGCCCACTTCGCGCTCGGCCAGAGCCTGAAGCAGCTAGGGCGCCGGGACGAGGCCCGAACGCACCTCCGACTCGCGGTCTCGCTCAGCCCGACGTCGCCCACCTATGCCGGCGCGCTCGCCCGGATCGGGCCCGGTCCACGCCCCGATCCGAACCCGGAAGCGGACTGAATCCGCGATCACGAGTTTGCCCGGCCACTTTTCCGGAGCCGTTCGACCCACAGCAATCCGACGATCGACTTCGCGTCGGCGATCTCGCCGCGGTCGATGGCGTCCAGCGCGTCGACCAGCGAGCGCGGCTCGAGGCGGAGGTGCTCGTCTTCGTCCGGCCCGAGCCGCTCGTCGGGATGGGCGGGCACGAGATCGGTCGCCAGGTAGAGGTGCATGAGCTCCGACGCAAACCCTGGCGCCGTCCAGAACGAGGTGAGCTTCCGCCATGACGCGGCGCGGTAGCCGGTCTCCTCCTCGAGCTCGCGCCGGGCGGCCAGGTCGGGATCCTCGATCGCGCCAGTGGCGGCGTCCACGTCGAGTGTCCCGGCCGGGATCTCGAGCAGCACTCGGGCAGCCGGTGTCCGCCATTGGCGGACGAGCAGGATCCGGTCGTCCGGATCAAGCGCCACGATTGCAACCGCGCCCGGATGACCGGCGATGTCGCGCTCGGAGCGCGAGCCGTCGGCCCGCTCAATCGTGTCGACACGGAACTCGAGGTAGCGGCCGCGATGAAGGACGCGCGAATCGACGACCCGCTCGACGAGATCGTCGTCGAGCGGGTCGGGCTCGGAGTCGACCCGAGCGATGGGGCCGGTCGGGTCGGCGCGCTCCGTCAGGCGGCGACCGCGGTGACGTCCGAGGTGAGGCTGATGCCCGACTCGGCGTCGAAGAGGTGGAGCTTGCTCAGCGGCAGGTTCAGCTTGAGGACGTCGCCCGGCTTGACCCGATGGTCGGAGTCGACGATCGCGACGATGTCCTTGCCGGCGGCCGTGACGTGGAGGAGCTCCTCGTTGCCGAGGTACTCGACGACGTCCGCATTGCCCGGGAAGGTGACCATGTCGCCCTCGACCTCGTCGAGCTCGAGGTGCTCCGGGCGGAAGCCGGCGACGAGCTTGCGGCCACTGGTGGCACCGACCGACTGGGCGAAGCGGGTGGGCAGCGCGGCCGACCAGTCACCGGGCCCGATGAGCCGCGGCGTGCCGCCGGACGAGTCGAAGGTGACGTCGAGGAAGTTCATCGACGGGCTGCCGATGAACCCGGCGACGAACCGGTTCGCCGGCTGGTCGTAGAGGACCTGCGGCGTCCCGACCTGCATGAGCAGCCCATCGCTCATGACCGCGATCCGGGTGCCCATCGTCATGGCCTCGACCTGGTCGTGGGTGACGTACACGAACGTCGTACCCATCCGCTGGTGGAGGCGCGCGATCTCGGCCCGCGTCTGGACGCGGAGCTTGGCATCGAGGTTGGAGAGGGGCTCGTCCATCAGGAACACGGATGGCTCGCGGACGATCGCCCGGCCGAGCGCGACGCGCTGGCGCTGGCCGCCGGAGAGCTCCTTCGGCTTGCGGTCGAGGAGCTTCTCCAGGCTGAGGATCCCGGCCGCCTCGTTGACCCGCTTCTCGATGTCGGCCTTCGGCAGCTTGCGCAGCTTCAGCCCGAACGCCATGTTGTCGCGGACGGTCATGTGGGGATACAGGGCGTAGCTCTGGAAGACCATCGCGATGTCGCGATCCTTGGGCGGGACGTCGTTGACGACGCGGTCGCCGATCTTGAGGTCACCCGCCGTGATCTCCTCGAGACCGGCGATCATCCGGAGACTCGTCGTCTTGCCACAGCCCGACGGGCCGACGAGGACCATGAACTCGCCGTCGTTGATCGCGAGGTTCAGGTCGTTGACCGCGAGGACGTCACCGTATTTCTTGGTGACGTGGTCGAATGTCACGGTGGACATGCGTACACCTTCTCCCCACCGGGGCATCGCGGTCCTTGCATCCAGCCGCCGTCTGGCGTCGTGGACGGACCCCGTACGAGGAGCCGGCTCGGGCACCGGGATCGTACCACCGGGACGCGGCCTGTCGAGGGCCACGGAGCGTGACAATCGGCGCCCGGAACCTCGTTGCCCGCGTGGATCCTCGTTGGACGTGCATGTGACGCGCCGGGGCTGCCGGTCAGGTCCGAATTCGCCCGATCCGTTGGGGATTCTCGCGGGACGTGCCAGGACTGACCAATCTGACCCATCGACGGCGGGAATCCGGGCGATCTCGTTGCGTGCACCTGGGGCGAGAATCGCGCCGCGAATCGCGGAAGGATGCCCCGCGGGATGTGCAACGGATCGCCGGGCGGCGGCTCACCCTGCGCAACGCGCGCTCGGCTCGTAGCATCGGCTGGTGACTCCCAGCCCACGGACCGAACGTTCCTACCGCGCCCTGCTCGCGGTGCCCGGATTTGGCCGGATCCTGCTCTCGATGCAGCTCAGCCGCATCGCCCAGTCGATGGTCGGCGTCGCGCTCGTCCTCTTCACCCTCGACGAGTATGGCTCGCCGGCGCTGACGGGGATCGTGACATTCGCGAGTGTGTTTCCGGGCCTGCTCGTCGCCCCGATCGCCGGCGCCCTGCTCGACCGCCACGGCCGGACCAAGCTCGTCATCCTTGACTACGCGGTCGCCCTGCTTGCGCT
>JACDAH010000013.1 GCA_013695505.1 Chloroflexota bacterium
CGACGACAGGCCCGCCCCGCGCGGCAGGTCGCTCGCGAGCAGGCCGCGGAATCCTCGCATCGGCCGGCCGGCCGCGGCCAGCGCCCGGGCGGTCCCCGCCACGTAGTCGATCCACGTCCGGGTCGGCGGCCCGATCGCATCCAGATCGAAGGTTCCGGTCTCGCCGGTTTCGTCGAGGTGGATGGTGATCTGCCGGTCGTCGGTCGGCATCACCGCGAGCCGGATCTCGAGACCAATCGCGGCCGGCATCACGAACCCGTCGTTGTAGTCGGTGTGCTCGCCGATCAGGTTGACCCGGCCGGGCGCCCGGACGACCTCGATCCCGGTTCGGTCGGCGTTGGCTGCCATTGGATCGAGCGCCCGAAGCCGGTCGCGGAGGCGCTTCGGATCGAGGCGGTCGCCGGCCTTCGTCATCCGTCGACCGCCAGGAGCAGCGCGCCAACGAGGACCAGCCCGGCCGACCCGATTCGCTGAAGCGCATCGCGCCGGTTTGCCGCCTCGCGGAGCCGGAACGCGCCCCAGCCCGAGGCCAGCACGATCGCGGACTCGCGGAGCGGCGCCACGGCCGTCAGCGGCGCAACCGTGAGGGCCACGAGGATCAGCAGATACGCCGCCAGCGTGATCAGCCCGCCGACGCCCGCTCGCCGCGACGAGACGGTCGCCCCGTCGGCGTCATCGGTGTCGGCGTCCAGTGAGTCGGCTTCGCCGGCGTCGGCGTCCAGTGCGCCGGCCGCCCGCGCCCGTGTCCGGCGATAGACCCAGACGTAGCCCCACAGGAAGACGGTCATGCTGGCCCAGATCAGGCCGGCATAGATCCACGGCTGGGTGCCCCGGACGCCGACCCGGTCGACGGCGGAGTACGCCGCAATCGTGACTCCCGTGAGGAGCGCGAAGCCGGCCGCTCCCCCACTCGCCCGGCCCGAGGCGCGCAGGTATTGCCACGGCCGCTGGAGCGTCAGGAGGCCGACCAGCAGGGCGACCACCCCGAGGTACCCGATCTCACCGAGGCGCTCGCCCAGGACGACAACCCCGATCGCGACCGCCAGCAACGGCGCCGTCCCACGGGCCAGGGGGTAGACCAGCGACAGGTCGCCGCGCCGATAGGCCGAGGCGAGGAACGCGAAATAGAAGGCCTCGAGCCCCCCGGACACGACCGACAGGATCAGCGTCTCGGTCGGGATCGTCGGCCGGCCGATCGCGAGCCAGGCGAGGAGCGCGATCGGGCAGATGACCGCCGCAGCCGTCGCGATCCCGACGGCCGACGCCCGGAGGGGATCGCCGGCAGTCTTGAGGAGGACGTTCCACGTGACGTGGAGGACGGCCGCACCCGCCACCAGCAGAAAGACGAGGGGATCCACCCGCGAAGTCTAGGGATGACCCGGGCGGTCGCGCAGCCGGAACCGCCACACTCCGGCGACGCCCGCCGCGGACTGTTCGCCGCGAGCGACCGTCGTCTTGTCGTTCACGCGCCCGCGGCGCGTTCGAAACGGCCGGCGCGGACTCACTGACGTCAGCTCAGACCCCGATCGGGTGCCAGACGGTCTTCATCTCGAGATAGGCGGCGATCCACTCGGGCCGCTCGGAGGCGCGATCGTCGAGCCAGTCGAACTTCGCATCCGCCACCCCGGCGGGCCGCCTTGCGATCCGCTTGATGTTGTCGGCCGCGATCAGCTCGGTCTCGGTGCGAAGATCGGCCGGGACACCCCACACGTCGATCGTGTCGACGTCGACATGACCCGCCAGGAAGGGGACAAGCTCCTTCTTCTGGCCGGTGAGGACGTTGATCACGCCGCCCGGGACGTCGGACGTTGCCAGAACCTCGGTCAGGGTAATCGCGGCCAGCGGCCGGCTCTCGGAGCTGAGGACGACGACCGCGTTGCCGGCCACGAGGGGAGGCGCGAGGCGGGAGACGAGGCCAAGCAGCGACGACGTCTCCGGCGCGACGATGCCGACGACGCCGGTCGGCTCGGGGATCGTGAAGTTGAAGTACGGCGCTGCAACCGGGTTCGATGAGCCGAGGACCTGGGCGATCTTGTCGGCCCAGCCGGCGTACCAGACCCAGCGGTCGATCGAGCGATCGACGAGCTCGCCGGCCTTGGCATCGCGGACTCCCTCGGCGGCGGCAACCTCGGCGACGAACTGGTCGCGCCGGCCCTCCATCAACTCGGCCGCGCGATAGAGGACCTGGCCGCGGTTCATCGCCGTCTTGTCGGCCCACGGCTGGAACGCCTTGCGAGCAGCCCGAACCGCTTCGCGGAGATCCTTGCGGGACGCCCGGCAGGCGTTCGCGATCGGGTCTCCATTGGCAGTCGACACGACATACGAGCGGCCGCTCTCCGAACGCGGGAAGGCGCCACCGATGTAGAGCTTGTACGTCTTGCGGACGTCGATCCGGTCGGCCGCCATCAAACCGGCCCGGCCGAGGTGCGGATACCAACCCGGGTGGTAGCAGGCGCCAAATTCACGACGTCCTGGTGGCCGATTAGTCCTCGAGGGCTAACGACGGACTGGATTTGGGCGGAACTGGCGCCGAACCTGCGCCTCGCACCACTGGGGTTCGTAGATGGCGCGAGCGGCGGCACGCGAAGCCCGGCCGAGTGCAGGTTTCCCGCCGGAGTGAACAGGAATCGCCCTCCCCGTCCGATTGGCGCGAATTCCAGGTCCGCGGAGGCCACGTCGGCCGCCATGCTGAGCGTGGCAGGCTCGGCTTGCCGGGGTTGCATCACCCACATCGGCTCGGAAACCGGCCGATGCGCGGATGCTTGTTCACCTGAGCGGGAAAGCTGCAGGGCCGGTCGAGCCACGTCAGCGGTCCTCGAGCCGGACGTAGGCGTGGAGCCCGTGCATCCCACCCTCGCGCCCGAACCCGGATTCCTTGTAGCCGCCGAACGGCGAGGTCGGGTCGAACCTGTTGAACGTGTTGGCCCAGACGACGCCGGCTTTCATCCGCTTGACCATGTGCAGGATGCGCGAGCCCTTGTCGGTCCAGATGCCGGCCGACAGCCCGTACGGCGTGTTGTTCGCCTTCTCGACCGCCTCCTCGGGCGTCCGGAACGTCAGCACGGACAGGACCGGCCCGAAGATCTCCTCGCGCGCGATCCGATGCGACTGGGCGACGTTCGTGAACAGCGTCGGTCGGAAGAAGTAGCCGCGCTCCGGGAGGTCGCAGGCCGGCTGATACATCTCGGCGCCCTCGGCCCGGCCGGCCGCGACCAGTTCCGTGATCTTCTCGAGCTGGGCCCGTGAGTTGATCGCGCCGACGTCGGTGTTCTTGTCGAGTGGGTCGCCGACGCGGAGGGTCGCAAGGCGGTCCTTGAGCTTCTCGATCAGCGGCTCGACAATCGATTCCTGGGCAAGCAGGCGAGATCCCGCGCAGCAGACCTCGCCCTGGTTGAAGTAGATCCCGTTGACGATCCCCTCCACCGCCTGGTCGAGCGGCGCGTCGTCGAAGACGATGTTGGCGGCCTTGCCACCGAGCTCCAGGGTCAGGCCCTTGTCCGTGCCGGCGACGCCCTTGAAGATCTGGCGGCCGATGTCGGTCGATCCCGTGAACGCCACCTTGTCGACGCCTGGATGCGTGACGAGGGCCATCCCGACGGCGCCCGGTCCCGGGACGATGTTGACGACGCCCGGCGGCAGGTCGGCCTGGCGACAGACGTCGGCGAAGAGGAGGGCCGACAGGGGCGTCGTCGAGGCGGGCTTGAGGACGACCGTGTTGCCGGCGGCGAGGGCCGGGGCGATCTTCCAGGCCAGCATCAGGAGCGGGAAGTTCCACGGGATGATCTGGGCCGCGACGCCGAGCGGCTTCGCCACCCGCCCCGGGAAGGCGTACTCGAGCTTGTCGGCCCAGCCGGCGTAGTACCAGAAGTGGGCCGCCTCGAGCGGCACGTCGACATCGCGCGACTCCTTGATCGGCTTGCCCGAGTCCATCGATTCGAGGACCGCGAATTCGCGCGAGCGCTCCTGGAGGATCCGGGCGATCCGGTAGAGATACTTCGCCCGTTC
>JACDAH010000015.1 GCA_013695505.1 Chloroflexota bacterium
TTCGCCCTGCTCCGTGCCGCAAGCGCGCCGCCGCGCCGCTCGATCGTCGAGCTCATCGCCGACGGCGTCCTCGACCCCGAGCTTGCGGCCCTTGCCTGGATCCTCGTCGAGGCCCGGCTGCCGCTGATCGTCGCCGGACTGCGACAGGGCGCCGGCAAGACGACGCTGTTCGAGGCGCTGCTCGACTTCCTGCCGACGACGGCCCGCCGGATCGATCTGGCCGGCGCCGCCGAGGATTTCGGCTGGCTGCCCGAGGCGGAGGCTCTTGGCTGGCAGCGCGACGGGGGGCGGGGGCCCACGACGGCGATCGCGCCGACCTCGACAACCCTGGCAATCCCGGTCACCCCGGCGACGGGCTATCTCGTGGCGGCCGAGCTGTCCGAACATCTCCCGATCTACACCTGGGGCCGGGCGGCCCGGACACTTGTTCGCGCGGCGTCGCTCGGGTACGGCATCGGGGCGACGCTCCACGCCGACCGCCTCGAGGACATCCACGAGTCGCTGCAGGCCCCGCCGGTGGGACTCACCGACGGCGAGCTGACGTATCTCGGCCTGGTGCTGGTCGTCCGGGCGACACGCGAACCCGGCGGCACGTTCCGCCGCCGCGTCGTGGCGGCCCACTACGCGCGTCCGGTCGGTCGTGACGAGCACGGCCACACGCAGCACCTGCCGCCGGCCGTCCTCGCCGCCCGCGACGCGACGACCGACCGCCTCGAGCACTTCGCGTGGGGCGTCCTGCCGGAGCTCGGGATCCGGCTCGGCCGGAAGGCGGGCGATCTCGAGCGGGACCAGGCCGAGCGGGCCGATCTCCTGGCCGGGCTGGTCTCACGGGGCGCGGTCGACCTGCCGACGGTCCGGTCAGCCATCGCCGCGAAGACGACGACGCCCGAACCCCGCCGGGTTCATTGACGCCAGATGCTGCTCGGGATCGACCACGTCGTCATGGCCACGGCCGACCCGGACACCGCGGCGGATGAGCTCGAGACCCGGCTGGGCCTGGCCGCTTCCGGCGGCGGGCGCCACGAAGCGATGGGCACGTTCAATCGGCTCGTCTGGCTCGGCGACGCCTATCTCGAGCTCGTCGGCGTGTTCGACCGCGGGCTGGCCGAGGAGAGTTGGTTCGGTCGTCCGGTGGTCGCGTCGCTCGATCGCGGCGGTGGGCTCGTGACCTGGGCGATTACCGTCGACGACCTCGACGAGGCGTTGCGCTGGGCCCCTCCCGACGACGGGCTGAGCGAGGCGCTGGCGGGCGAACGGCGCCGATCAGACGGACGGCTGGTCCGGTGGCGGCTGGCTCGTCCCGACGGGCCGTCGTCGACCGAGCCTTTTCTCATCGAGCACGACGTCTCGGCCGCCGAATGGACGTCCACCGAGCGCGCGGCCGCGCCGATGATCGCCACCCATTCGGCGGACGGGCGCGGCTCGCGGGCCTCGAGATCCCGGCCTCTTCCCCGGCGGCCGCTGCCGGTCGGCTCCGGACACGCCTCGCGGCAACCGCCGAGGCCGCCGGACGCGGCGTAGTCCGGGTCCGGTTCGGGGTGCAGGAAGTCCGGTTCGTCACAGACCGACCCGGGCCGCGGGCCGTCGTGGAGATCCTCGCCGACGTCCCGCTTCGGGCGCGCAGGGCGACGCTCGGCGACTGCGACATCCGGCTGCGCGGCTCGTCCGGCGCCGAGGGGCCGCGACCGCGACCGGTCGTTCGATGAGCGGAATCGACGAGTCGGGTCGTTCAACGATCGAGTGCGACGCGGAGAGCGGGGGAGCGAGGTGATCCAGCTGCCCGGAGGCCCCAAACGGGTCGGATCTGCTCATTCAACGACCTGGAGCGGACAGGCACACGTGCTGAAGCCCGCCGGCGGGTCGCATCGGATCGTCTGATGAACGGCCTCCCCGAGATCGGTGGCGCAACGAAGAACGATGGCGTCGGGGGCCCAGAACCCGGACGTTCGGGGCACGTTTGACGGTCCGGCGGGCCAGTCGTACGCTCGCCGCCCGTGCCGTCCCCGATCCCCGACCCCGTCCACCGACCCGAAACCCTCGGGGAGCTGCGCGCCGCGGGCTGGGCGAGCCGGACCGTCAAGGACGAGCTCCGCTCCAACCTGCTCGCCCGGCTGGCCGAGGGCCGGCCGATCGTCACCGGGATCGTCGGCTATGACGAGTCGGTCCTGCCGTCGATCGAGAACGCGATCATCGCCGGCCACGACCTCGTCCTCCTCGGCGAGCGCGGCCAGGCCAAGACCCGCCTGGCCCGACTCCTCGTCAACCTGCTCGACGAGGCGATCCCGGTCGTCCGCGGTGGCGAGCTCAACGACGACCCGACCGCCCCGATCAGCCCGAGCGGCATCGTGATCGTCGCCGAGCATGGCGACGCGACGCCCCTCGACTGGCTTCCGCGCGACCGGCGCTACAGCGAGAAGCTCGCGACCCCCGACATCACGATCGCCGACCTGATCGGTGAGGTCGACCCGATCCGGGTGGCCGAAGGGCGCTACCTAAGTGACGAGCTGACGCTCCACTACGGGCTCATCCCGCGATCCAACCGGGGAATCTTCGCGATCAACGAGCTCCCGGACCTGGCCGAGCGGATCCAGGTTGGCCTGCTCAACATCCTCGAGGAGCGCGACGTCCAGATCCGCGGCTTCACGGTTCGTCTGCCGCTCGACCTGTTCGTCGTCGCCAGCGCGAACCCGGAGGATTACACCTCGCGCGGCCGGATCATCACGCCGCTCAAGGACCGTCTCGGGTCGCAGATCCGAACGCACTACCCTCGCTCGCTGGACCACGAGATCTCGATCATGGAGCAGGAGCAGCTCCGCTTCCCGGCCGAGGAGGGC
>JACDAH010000038.1 GCA_013695505.1 Chloroflexota bacterium
ATCCGCGCCCGGCGGCGATCGTCCGCGACGTCGGCCCCGACCTTCAGCTTGAACCGCGTCCAGCCCTCGGCCAGTGCCTCCTGGCAGAGCCGCCGGATCTTGGCGTCGTCGTAGCCGAGCCAGCCAACCGACGTCGTGTACGCGGGATACCCATCCCGCCGGAGCTCGGCCTCGCGCTCCGCGCGCCTGGGGGCGAGCGCACGCAGCCGTTCGAGGGCCCGCTCCGGCGGGAGGGCATCGGTGATGTACCGGAAATCGACGAGGGCGACGAGCTCCTCGGGCGTCATGTCACAGACGAGCTTCCAGAGGGGCTTGCCCTCGACCTTGGCGAAGAGGTCCCAGACGGCGTTCACGACGGCGGCGGTGGCGAGATGGATCGCGCCCTTCTCCGGGCCGATCCAGCGCAGCTGACTGTCCCCGACCAGCTCTCGCCAGAACGCGCCCATGTCGGCGAACAACGCTTCCGTCCGGCGCCCTAGGACGAGCGGCCGGAGCGCGTCAACGGCGGCCACCACGACCTCCGTCCCGCGCCCGATGGTGAACGTCAGGCCGTGGCCCTCGAGCCCGTCGCCGGAATCGGTCCGGACGACGACGTACGCCGCGGAGTAGTCGGGATCGGGGTTCATCGCGTCGGAGCCGTCGAGCGACCGCGACGTCGGGAAGCGGATGTCGAGGACGTCGACCGCGGTGATGGTTGCCATGCCGCTCCTGCCTATCCCTTCAGCGCGCCGACGAGAATGCCCTTCGTGATGTAGCGCTCCAGGGCGACGGCCATGACGACGACCGGGGCGATCATGATCAGGATCAAGACCGACATCGCCCACCACTGCGGGCCACGCGTCGCGTTCTGGGCCGCGACCTGGAGCGGCATCGTCTGCGCGTTCGCGCTCGTCAGGACGAGGGCGATCAGGAACTCGTTCCAGGCGAAGACCAGGACGATAAGGAACGTCGCGACGAGCCCGGGAACGGAGATCGGAAGGACGATCGAGCGCACGATCCGGTAGATCGAGGCACCGTCCACGGCGGCGGACTCCTCGAGCTCGCGCGGCAGCGACGCGAAGTAGTCGCGCATCAGCCAGATGACGATGGGGATGTTGGTCGCCACGTAGGTGATGATCAACGCCACGATGTTGTCCAGCAGGCCGACCTGCTGGAAGAGCACGTAGAGCGGGATCGCGACGGCGATCGGCGGCAGGATCCGCTGCGAGATCAGCCAGAACGCGATATCGCTGTTGCCCATCGAGCGGGTGAAGCGTCGGCCGATCGCCTGGGCCAGGGTGACGAAGATCGCGACGGCCGACGCGGCCGCGAGGACCACCGGCGCACCGAGGGCCGCCGCGCCGAACCCGAACGCCATCGATCCGATCCCGAGGCCGATCATCCCGACCCGTGGACGGTAGGTGAACCGGACCAGGGCGTACGCGGCCGCGGCCCCCATCAGGAGCGCGATCACCGAGCTCGACAGCCCGACGATCACCGTGTTCACGTACGGCCGCAGGGTGTCGTTGCCGAGCTCGACCAGGATGTAGCGCCACGCGTCGAGGGTCGGCTGGAAGTCGACGAACGGGATGTAGAACGGGCCCTTGTCGACCTGGTACGGCGTCTTGAATGACGTCACGAACAGCCAGTAGATCGGGAACAGCACCACGACCGCCCAGACGACGAGGACGACGAAGGCGGCGAGCTTGGCCGGCGGCGGGAGGTCGGTGACAGCGCGGCGGGCAAACGGGTTCCTCATGCGAGGGTCCTCATGCGAGGTCCGTGACCCGTCGCCGGACGAAGCTGACGTACACCGTGGCCACGACGGACACGAGGATCAGGAGCAGATAGGAGATCGCCGCCGAGCGGCCGAGGTTGAGCGTGTTCCAGTCGACGTACGCCTGGAGGGTCATCGACTGGGTCGCCGTTCCGGGTCCTCCGCCGAGCAGGATGTTCGGCATGTCGATGATCTTGAAGCCTTCGATCAGCCGGATGAGGATGATCGTCGTCGTGACCGGCAGGATGGCCGGCATCGTGATGTGGCGGAAGCTCTGCCAGCGCCCCGCGCCGTCGACGAGGGCCGCCTCGCGAACCTCCTGGTCGAGGCTCTCCAGTGCGGCCAGCAGGACGATGAACACGAACGGCGTCCACTGCCACGTGTCGCCGATGATCACGGCCAATCGGGCGAGCCACGGGTCGGTGACCCACGTGAAGTCGCGCAGCCCGAGCGACACCCAGATCGGTTCGAGCGGTCCCTTCGAGGTGTCGGTCATCATCAGGAACATGTAGCCGACGCCGACCGGCGTGATCGTCAGCGGGATCAGGAACACGATCCGGAAGAAACGCCGCCACGGGACTTGCTGGACGAGCAGCATCGCCAGACCGAGGCCGAGGGCGTACTGGAGCAGGATCCCGACGAACACGAAGATCAGCGTGACGATCAAGGCCCCGGGCCGGCCGCCCTCACTGGCCAGCGCTCCGACGACGACCCACACGGAGCCGACCAGGAGGATGCCGCCGACCAGACGGAGCACCAGCCCGACCGGGCGGCGGTGGTCACTCCGCGCCGCCCGGGCCCAGGCCGCGACCGTCAACGCGACCGTGGCGAGGACGATCGCCCAGCCGTTCGGGTTCGGTGGCTTCAGGACGCCGAGGAAGTGGGACCGCTCGAGCCCGAACAGGAGCTGCTGGTAGTTGGCGAATCCCACCAGCTTGAGGTCGATGCCGCCCTGCTGGAACGCGAGCTTCGAAAGCGAGAGCGCGATCGAGGCGACGAGCGGGAAGATCGAGAGGACGAGGATCAGGAGGACGGCAGGCCAGATGAAGAGCCACCTGGCCGCCCCGTCGGACCGCCACGCGTCGAGCGTGTCGGTTGCTCGTCGGGTCGCCCGGCCCCGAAGAGCCGATCCCGTGGGGACCGGCTCCGGCGGGCCGAGCTCGAGCGAGCTATCGCTGGACGCCAAGGCTTGCGACGTAGGCGGCGAGCTGCTTGTCCCTTCCGACCTCGTCGGTGATGGCATTCCACCCGTCCGCGATGGCCTGCTCGGCGCCGGCGGCGTCGAGCTCCTTGGCAAGGTACTGCGACACGGCGGTGTCGAGGACGTCCTGCTCGTAGCGCTTCGTCAGCGGGATCCGCAGGTCCAGGACCATGTTCGCATTCGTCAGGCTGGCCTTGATCGCGCCGAGGTAGTTGTCCGTCGCCGCTTGGCTGAGGCCGGCGGCGAGCCAGGGCGCGGTGTTCGTGAACTGGGATGTCCGGTACGGGTTGTAGCCGGTCTTGCCCAGCGTGACATCGATTCCGGAGATCGCGGGCGAGCTCATATACGACAGGAAGTCGTATGCGGCGTCCTGGTTGGCTGCGGGGGACTTGGCGTTGATGGCACCGGACCAGCCGCCGAATGAGGCAAACGGCGCGTAGTTCACGCCGTCGACTGCGTTCGGGCAGGTCGTCGCGTCGCAGGCCACGAGCTTGCCGCTGGCGCGATCGAGGATCTGCTTCCAGCCGGGCGTGATCGTCGCGCCCGTCTTGTCCTCGGCGTAGGTGCCCGGGGTCAGGGTGCCGATGTCGCCCCAATCCATCGTCAGCGCGCAGCGACCGGTCGTGAACAGGCCGCGCGATCCGCCGACGTCCTGGTTCAGCTCGTCGGGTGGACCGAACTCGGCGGTCTTCGCGTACGTCTCGAGGGCCTTCGTGATCGCCTCGTTCTGGCCGAACAACGGGCTCATGTCCGTCGCGTTGAAGAAGGCGCCCTCGTTCGTGCCCTTGGCCTGGAGCAGCCCGCCGGCGATCGAGATGATCCACCAGAAGCTCTGGGCGCCCTTCTTCTTGGCGATGCACGAGCCGTAGTCCGGCTGGCCGTCGCCGTTGAGGTCCTGGCCGTTGTACTTCTGGGCGATCGTGAGGTAGTCATCCCAGGTCGCGGGCGCCTTCAGGCCGTCCTTGTCGAGGATGTCCTTGCGGTAATAGACCATGTGGAAGTCGCCGTCGAGCGGGATCGTGTAGACCTTGCCGTTGTAGCTCGCGTTGAAGTCGCGGAAGAACGGCCCGATGTCCTGCCAGTCGAGCTGGGGGTCGTTGGTCACGCGGTCGGTCAGGTCGAGCAGATAGCCGGGCCCCGTGAAGTCGCCGAGCCACTGGGGGTTGAACACGTAGGCGTCGAAGGAGTTCGTCCCGGTCGACGCATCGAGCAGGGCCTTGTCATAGATCGTCTGGAACCCGACGGCGACGACGTTGACGTGGCCGCCCGTCGCCTGCTCCCAGTCCGGCGCGCGGCGCTGAAGCGGCTCCGCCACCTGCGGGCCGTTGAAGGTCAGGATGTTGACGTTCGCCCCGGCGAACTTCGTACCGGGCGAGGCCGCCGCCACGGCCGATGCCGACGCGGCCGGCGCCGAGGCGGGCGCCGAGGCCGGGACACTTGCCGCCGGGCTCGACGGTGCCGGCGAGGATGGAGACGGACTGGCTGTGGTGTTACAGGCCGTCAGGACGAGAATCGTGCTGATCGCTGCCGCGACCATGCGGTTCCGCGACACTGCGTGAAGCCCTCCTCTTGACTCCGGCGCCGATCGTTCAGCATACTGAACATATGGCGGTATGCTGGCCAGTATGCGGATGGATTGCGATAGAGTCAAGATACGGCACGCGGTTCAGCCGGCTGGCTGCTGAACCTGCACCGCCGAAGCGCGAGGGGCAGGAGCAGCGTGACCGACAGCGTCCGGATCCGGGACGAGATCGCCGATTCTGAATCGCTCGCTCCGGCCGTCACCCGGGCCGGGGCCATCCTGGACGCGCTCGCCGAGAGCTCCGGCGAGGCCGCCGGACCGAGCGAGCTCGCCCGGCGCCTCGGGTTGCCGAAGTCGTCGATCGCGAACATCTGCAACGCTCTCGCCGAGATCGGCCTCGTCAGGCGGATCGGGACCGGCTTCGCCCTCGGCCGGAAGCTCGCCGAGCTCGGCGGCGCGTACCTGGCCTCGGTCGACCAGGTCCAGGAGTTCTACGAGGAGTGCCGGATCCTGCGCGCCGGCTCGGAGGAGACGGTCCAGCTCGCGATTCTCGACGGGCTCGAGATGACCTACCTTGCCCGCCACGACGGACGCCAGCCGGTCCGGCTCACATCCCAGATCGGACGGCGGCTCCCGGCGACCCACACGGCAACCGGCAAGGCGGCCCTCGCGTCGCTCGACCCCGCGGATCTGGACCGGCGCCTGGACGGGATGGACGCGCTGCCGACGATGACCGAGAAGTCCATCGCGACGGTCGAGGGGCTGCGGGCGGATCTCGACGTTGTCCGCGAGCGCGGCTACGCGATCGACGACGAGGAGACCGTCGAGGGGGTCGTCTGCTTCGGGGTGATGATCCCCGGCCGGCGCCCGGGCGAGGGACCGTACGCAGCGAGCATCACGCTCCTGAAAGCGCGGGCCACAGACGAGCGTGTTCCCCTTCTGATCGCCGATCTTCACCGGCTCGCGGAGCGGCTGACCGATCCGCTCCGGGCGGATCAGCGGCCCGGTCGCGACGGATCGGTCATCAGGCGATAGACCTCGACGGCATTCGTCCCGAGGATCGCCACCTGCTCCGTGGCACGCAGTGAGCCGATCAGCCAGCGCGCCGTCGCGAGAACCTCGACGTAGCTCGCAGCGAGCAGGCACACCGGCCAGTCGGAGCCAAAGAGCAGTCGTTGGGGCCCTGCCACCTCGAGGAGCTCGTCAACGAACGGCTGGATCTGCTCCGGCCGCCAGGCCTTCCAGTCCGCCTCTGTGACAAGGCCGGACAGCTTCCACCAGGCATTCGGCATGACGCCGAACGCCCGGACCCCGGCCGCCCATGTCCGATCCGTGCCGACCCGGATCGCCGGCTTGGCGAGATGGTCGACGACGAACCGCACGTCCGGCAGGGCGGCGACGAGCGCACGGGCGGCCGGGAGCTCGCGGGATCGGACCAGCAGGTCATACGCCAGATCGGCCCGGCCCACTGCGGCGATCCCGCGCCGCACGTCGTGTCGCCCGAGCCAGTCCGGGTCGTCCTCGTCGTGGACCTGGTGGCGGATTCCGACGAGCAGGTCCCCACCGGGGCCGGCGCGGAGCGCGGCGATCGTCTCGTCGACCGACGGCTCGGTCAGATCGACCCAGCCGACGACACCCCGGATGAACGGGGTCGCGGCCGCGGTGGCCAGGAACTCCTCCGTCTCGGCCAGGCTCGAGCGCGTCTGGACGAGGACGGTCGCGTCGATCCCCGCCGTTGCGACCAGCGGAGCAAGGTCGGCGGGCCCGTACGGACGTCGGATCGCAGCCAGCTCGTCAGTCAGGAACGGGTAGTCGTGACGGGCGGGATCCCACAGGTGGTGATGGGCGTCGACGATCACGTCAGGCCTCCGCGGGAACAGGAGCCTCGGGGGCGATCAGCCTCTCGCTCCGGAGCTCGGTCCAGAGGTCGGCCGGGACCCGCCGTTGGAGCAGGCCCGGGTACTCCTCGAGATGCTCGATCCGGCGGACGCCGGCGATCAGGCAGCGGACCGCCGGGTGGGCCAGGGGGAACTGGACGGCAGCCGCCTTGAGCGAGACGCCGTGCCGTTCGCAGACGGACGCGAGACGACGAGCCCGTTCGAGCTGCTCCGGTAGCGCTGCCTGGTAGTTGAAGTGGCTCCCCGGACGGGGATCGGCCAGGATCCCGCTGTTCATCACACCGCCCAGCAGGATCGCGATGTCGCGGTCCACGCACGTCGGCAGGAGATCGCCGAGGGCCTCCTGGTCGAGGAGGGTGTAGCGCCCGGCGAGCAGGATCACGTCGAGATCGCATTCGCGGGCGAACCGGGCGAGCATCGGGGCCTGGTTCATTCCGACACCGACCGCGCCGATCGCGCCCTCCTCGCGAAGCCGGATCAAGGCCGGAATCGCGCCGTCGATCGCCTCTCGCCAATGGTCGTCGGGGTCGTGGACCAGGGCGATGTCGACCCGATCGAGACCGAGCCGCCCGAGGCTCTCGTCGAGCGACCGCCGGACGCCATCGGCGCTGAAGTCGAAGATCATCCGGACCGGCTCGGTGCGGGCATAGTACGCATCCTCGCGACCGTCGATCGCCTGTCGGTCGATCGTGGCGCCGGGCGGGATCGCATCCTCGGGCCGGACCAGGCGGCCGACCTTGGTGGAGAGGATGTATTCGTGGCGGGGCCGGCCAGCCAGTGCCGCGCCCAGCCGTCGCTCCCCTGCGCCGTAACCGTAGAGCGGTGCGCCGTCGAACGTCCGGATCCCGAGCTGCCACGCCCGCTCGACCGTCGCGATCGCGGCGTCGTCGTCGACCGCGCCGAACAGGCCGCCGATCGAGGCCGCGCCGAAGCCGAGCCGGGTCACCTCCAGGCCGGTCCGCCCGATCGCGACGCGCTCGGTCGGCTCGAATGGCATTCGCCCTCCTCCTGTGCCGATGCCGCAACGTTGCGGCCTCAGGTTGACGTCCGCAGCGGCATTATCGTATCGTTCAGTCCTCGGGCCATCGGCCAGTATACTGAACGATTGGGAGCCTGCGTGCGTC
>JACDAH010000052.1 GCA_013695505.1 Chloroflexota bacterium
CAGCGGTCGGTCGCGCGCTCGCAGACCCGAAGCGCCTGTGCGTGCTCGAGTCCTTGGCGGCGGGTGAGCTCTCGGTGAGCGATCTCTCGACCCGGGTCGGGTGCCAGGTGCCCAACATGAGCCAGCACCTCGCCGTCCTTCGCAGCGCAGGGCTCGTCCAGAGCCGGCGCGACGGATCGACGGTGTTGTATCGCCTCTCCGACGTTCGTGTCCTCGAGGCCTATCACCTCATCCAGAGCCTGGCCGGCCAGGGCGCCTGACGGCCCGTCGTCCACAGCCGAACCCGCACCCCTCGCGGGAGGAAAGGAACCACTCATGTCCATCCAGCACGCCACGGACGACACCTTCGAACAGCTCGTCCTCAAGAACGACAAGCCCGTCATGGTGGACTTCTGGGCCACCTGGTGCGGCCCGTGCAAGATCGTCGCTCCCGAGATGGAGAAGATCGCGGCGAAGTACGAGGGCGCGATCGACGTCGTCAAGGTCGATGTCGACGCCAATCCGCGGATCTCGCAGGCCTTCAACATCATGAGCATTCCCACGATCGCCTTCTTCCGCCCCGGTCAGCAGCCGATGGGCGTGGCGGGCGCCCGGCCGATGGAGGCGCTCGAGGCCCACTTCGGACTGGCGCAGTACACGCCGGAAGCGAGCGAGCCTGAGGTCGCCGCCGAAGCCTGATCGGGTCTGACCGGCATGCCGGCCCGACGACTTCCATGGCCGACGCCGTCCGATCCGGACGGCGTCGTGGATTCCGGGGGCAGGGCTGGACGGGCCCTCAGTGCTGCGGCGCCGTTGCAAGCCGGTGGGCGCTCAGAAACCAGGCCTCTGCACGATCGATCGCGGCGTCGTCGTAGACCTGCGGTGAGAACGACACCCAGTCCGGGCCCTGTGGTGAGGCCGCGGCGTCGGGCATGCGCAGGGCGGCCCGGGCAACCGCCGGCGCCAGATGGAACTCGGCCCACTCGCCGGACAGGCTGGCGAATGGCCGGCCGCCGGCCGACCAGGTCGTCGTCAACCCGTCGACCTCGACGGTGACATCCGCGAGGTCCTCGGCGGCGGCCGCCAGGAGCTCGGCGAGGGTCAGGTCCGAGATCGTCTCATCCGGAGCCGCCGGCTCGTCCGTCTCGGCCGGCCGGCCCGGCTCCTCCGTCATCCCCGGCCGGCGGCCGCAAGAATCGCCGCCAGGTCCGCCTCGTGATCGGCGTAGTGCTCGATCGTCTCCTCGTAGAAGAAGCGTTGCTGGTCCGAGTTCTTGAGCCAGCGCGTCTCGGGCACGACCGTCAGGTAGCCGCGGAGCTCTCCGGCAACGCGGGCGAACTCCTGGCGGACCTCGCCGATCGAGCGGGCACGCCACGCGGCCTCGGCCTCGGCGTTGACCGTGTCGCCGCCGCGCTTCTCCCAGTCCGCCTCCGCGAGCGCCCGGGAGCGCGAGGTCTCGCCGAGGGCGAGATCTTTGGCGACATCGAGCGACAGGAGCTGCCACGTCAGCAGATGGCCCATCAGGTCGCGTCCCGACCAGCCATGGGCGTTGGGGATCGGGCGCTCCAGCTCTTCGTCGGTCATCAGGGTGAGGGCCTCGAACGGACGCCACGCATCGCGTTCGTCCTCGAGGAAGGAGAGGGCATCGGTGTACATCGTCAGCATGGTAGCGGGGCGCGGCACCGAGACGACGCCGAGACTGGAGGTTCGTAAGATCAGGGCATGGTTGCGACCAAGACGTCCGCCCACGTGTCCTTCATCGAGCACGCCGCCCGCCGCGTCGATCGCGGGGAGTCGACCGCAATGCCCGGCGCGGACTCGACCAGGCCCGCTGGCGACCCCGACAAGACCGGGGTCGTGTTCGTCCATGGCATCGGATCTCAGGTGCCCGGCGAGACGCTGCTCCAGTGGTCCGAGCCGCTCATCGACCTCCTCCAGAATTGGCGCGTCCAGCACGTGCTCTCGCCATCCGACCCGGTGGTCCGGGCGGAGGTCAACTTCGCCGATGGAATGGGCGCGATTGAGGTCCGGGTCCCGCCTCGACCGGGATCCCACAAGGAGCGCACCTGGGTCCTGACCGAGGCGTGGTGGGCGAGCCGCGTGGCACCTCCCAGCCTGTCGACGATGACGTCATGGCTGGGACCGGGCGGCGCCGCGGGCAGGATCGTGGACGGCATCCTCGCCAACCCGGCGAGCAGCGGTGGGGCCACGAGCGACCTGATCACGAGCGGCCTGATCTTCGCCGCGCGTGCCGCGCTCGTGCCGTTCGTCTCGGTCCTGATGGCGATCGTGCTCACGATCTATGCCCTGTTCCGCGGCGTCTCGAGCCTCATCCCGATCCAGAGCATTCGCGAGTCGGCCATCCTCAAGTCGTTCGACACGTTCCTTACGGGCTGGTTCGGAGACGTCCGGGTGATCCTGTACGACCCTGCCCAGTCCGCCAACATCCGGGCCGGCCTGGCTCGTGCGATCCGCGGGCTGCGCGAGGAGGGCTGCTCATCGGTCGTGGTCGCCGCGCACTCCGGAGGCGTCATGGTGAGCTACCTGACGTTGACGGATCCCGCGTTCGCAAACGACGTTCAGGTCGACAAGCTGATCACGTTCGGCGAAGGCTGGAACCTTGCCCTCGAGCTGTCCCCAAGAGACCCCATCGACGGGTCCGGGATGGCGGACCGGCTTCGCTGGGACATCACCGAGCGACAGCCCGGGATGCGCTGGCGCGACTTCTGGGCGACGAACGACCCGGCGCCGGCAGGCATGTTGCAGACCAGGCAGATCGTGGGCAGGCCCGACTGCGAGCGGATCCGGAGCGGCCGGGTCTGGAACCGGCGAAGCCTGCTAGCGGATCACGGAACGTATTGGACGAACCAGGAAGAGTTCGTCATCCCGGTATTGCGCGAGATCGACGTCCCGAACGGCTGGGGCGAGGACTCGATGTTCTTCCCCGCGGACGACATCGCCGTGGCGGACGTGGCGGC
>JACDAH010000081.1 GCA_013695505.1 Chloroflexota bacterium
CGCAGCGCGGCGGCCAATCTCGAGGGCTCGACCCGGTGGGGCGGATCGAAGTGGTGGCGCTCCTCGAAAGAGTCGCGGGTGAAATCGGGAAAGACGCCGGCCAGGCGCTCGGCGATGCGCACGTAGAGGTCCGGATTGCCGCGGCCGCCCAGGGCGAAGTAGACGGGCCGATCGAACCTCCGGAGCACGTCGAAGTCGGGCTCGAACGCGTCGAACGCGGCCATCATCGGGCCGACCGCGGCCAGGCGCGATGGCATCCACGGCGGAGGCGGCCCCGAAGGCGGCGACGGAGGGTCCACGTTCTCGGCCAGCTGAGTTCGGATGAATGCCGGCATGACTGCTTCGGGCGGCAACCCCGCAATGGCTCGAAAGCGATCGTAGACGGCCGCCTCCTCTGGGGTCTGGCCCGTCCGCCCGGCCCAGGCCGGCTCCATCAGAGCGAGGCTCCGGAGGCGCCCCGGATCGCGGGAGGCGAATGCCAGCGCCGACGCTCCGCCGGCGGAATATCCGACGAGGTGGAACGTCCCGAAACCGGCCTCGTCGGCGAACCGGCGTACCCCCTCGACCTCGGTCTCGAGGCTGTAGCCCGGCGGTGGGACCGTCTCACCGGAATAGATCTCGAGGTCCTTTGCCCGGGCGTCCACGTCGCCGAGCGCAGCCAGCAGGCCGGCGTAGGCGGCCTCGGCCGGAAGGACGCCGCCGGGCAGAAGGACGACCGGCCAGCGCTGATCACGTGCCACGGCGTGCCTCCTCAGATGCCTCAAATTCACACCGAATGCGGTGCCCTGGCGACCTCCAAACATCGTACGTCGATCGGGATGGTGGCCCGTGTCGTTGTCCTTCGTATCGATGTCGACCGTGACGGCCGGGGACGCTCTTACCGTTCCTTCACCATTCAATCTCTAGGGTGCCCAGCGATGGGACGGCAGGACGCGTCGGGCGTCTTCCGACCAGGCGCAGGAGACGAGTGATGAACAAGCGAACGAGATCGGTCCTCCGGGGGCTTGGCCTGGCCGCGGCTGCGGGAATGCTGTGGACGACGTCCGTCGGGGCGGCTGCGGGCCACTATCGCGGTGACCTCCCCGTCTTCGGGCCAGGTGACTCGTACCACCCTGTCATCGAGCCCGCGGACTTCAGTCCGAACATCACCAACAAGTGGTTCCCGCTCAAGCCCGGCACGACCCTCATCTACGAGGGCACCAAGGACGGACTGCCGGCACGAAACGTATTCCACATCACGTCGCGAACGAAGGTGGTCGACGGCGTGCTCTGTCGTGTGATCTTCGATCGACTGTTCCTCGACGGCAAGCTGGCCGAGCGCACGTACGACTACTACGCTCAGGACGACGACGGCAACGTCTGGTACTTCGGCGAGGACACGGTCAGCCTCGATGATCAGGGCCTCCTCACGGACACGTCGGGGAGCTTCCTCGCTGGCGTGAACGGCGCCCAGCCGGGCGTCTTCATGGAGGCTCATCCGGAACTCGGACGGTGGTTCCGCCAGGAATGGGCCGAGGGCGAGGCGGAGGACGCCTTCCGGGTCGTCGATCGCTCCACCACCGTCAGGGTTCCGTTCGGTACCTTCCGGCACGCGATGCGAACGGAAGAGCAAACCGCGCTCGAGCCCGACGTCGTGGACAACAAGTACTGGGTTCGCGGCATCGGCGCGGTCGAGGAGGTCTCGGTCGCGGGTCCCCTCGAGAAGTTGGTGCTGGTCTCCGCTTCGATCCCCTGACGGTCAGGCTGCCACCCACCAGCGACCAGCAGCGACGAACAGGCCCCCGGAGCGACCGGGGGCTTGTTTCGTTCCCGCTGCCGGGGGCCCCATCCCGGTCAGGGCATTGAGGCGCCGCGGCGGTCTCGGACTGCGAGTGTCACCCGGGCACCGTCGGGAGTGTTCTCGGCGGTGGCCGACCCGCCGTGCGCTTCGGCGACGGCACGAACGATCGACAGACCAAGGCCGGCCCCGACCGGACCTGTCGTTTCGACGTCGCCCCGGGTGAATGGCTCGAACGCTCGCGCGAGGAGATCGGGTCGAAAGCCGGGACCGCGGTCGGTGACGACGAAACGGGTGAACCCATCCCGGCGCTCGGCAGCGAGGCGGACGACGCTGCCCGGTCGGGCGTGCCGGATCGCATTCTCGAGGAGGTTCCGAAGGGCCTGCTCGATCCGGTCGGGGTCGACGGTGACCGTCTCATCGGGTGCGTCGATCTCGATGGTCACTCCCGCGTCTGAGGCCTGGCCGGCGACGGTCCGAACGCTCAGCTCCGTCAACGCCGCGAGTGAGGTTTCCGTACGCCGGATCGGGATGCTGCCGCCACGGGTTCTGGCCAGCAGCAGGAGATCGTCAGCGAGCCGCTGAAGGCGGATGACATCGTCCTGGGCGCTCCGGAGCGCCGACACGAGCTCCCCGGCGTCGCGGCTGCGGGCGAGAGCGAGGTCGATCTCTGCTCGCAACGTTGCCAGCGGGGTGCGGAGCTCGTGGCTCGCGTCGTCGACGAACCGGTGCTCGCGCTCGAGGGCCTCCTGGAGGCGGTCGAGCATCGAGTTCAGGGTCGTCGCCAGGCGGGCCAGCTCATCGCCCGTGCCCGGCACCGGCAACCGTCGTCCCGGCTCCGACGCGGACACGGCCGCCGCCTCGCGACGCATCTGTTCGACGGGCCGGAGCGCCGCGCCCGCCAGCAACCACCCGCTGACGGCCATGACGAGGAGGCCAAGCGGTCCGACGGTGCCCATCCCCAACAGCAGCTGCTGGGTGGCCTCGATGACGTCGCCGAGGGTCGCGCCAACCACGACGACCTCGCCGGGCGAGCCGTCGACCGCCACGACGAGCAAGCGAACGGGGTCGTCGGCCGGGTCGAGCTGCCGGGTGATGAACGTCGGATCCACGACGGACCTGGCCTCGGTTGCCGACAGCAGGGGCATGTCTGACACGGCCGAGCTCGCCTCGACGATCCCACCGGAGGCATCCAGGACCTGAGCGAAGGCCTCGTCCGGGTCGATGAGCTTGCCTTCGGCGCTAACGACCGTCCGCGCATCGACGCTGCCCGCGGCGTCCAGGATCACCTCCGCACGCGATCGCAGCCCAGCGTCGACCGAGGCAAGCAGGTCCGAGCTGACCCGCACATACACGAACGTCCCGAGCGCGACGAGAAGGATCGCCATGGCGATCGCGAATGCGACGGTCAACCGGAGCCTAAGCGGGACGTGCATCGTCGGACTCATTCCGAAGCCGATAGCCGACGCCGCGGACGGTCTCCACGGACGCGCGCTTGAACGGCCGGTCGATCTTGTCGCGCAGGTAGCCGATGTAGACGTCGACGATGTTCGGATCGCCTTCGAACGCGAAGTCCCAGACATGCTCGAGCAGCCGCGCCCGGGTGAGCGCCTCTCGCGGGTGCTGCATCAGGTAGTGGAGCAATGCGAACTCCCTCGGGGTGAGATCGACCAGCCGATCGCCACGCCGGACCGAATGCTCCGCTGGATCGAGCGCGAGATCACCGACCTCGAGGACCGGCGATCGCTCGTGCGGTCCGCGCCGGACGAGGGAGCGGACCCGGGCGAACAGCTCCTCGAACGCGAATGGCTTCGTCAGGTAGTCGTCGGCACCCGAGTCGAGCCCACGGACGCGATCGGAGACATCGTCCTTCGCGGTCAACATCAAGAGGGGTGCCCATCGGTGCTCACGGCGGAGACGCCGGCAGACCTCAAACCCGTCGATGTCGGGCAGGACGACGTCGAGAACGATCGCGTCGAACGATTGTTCCGTTGCCAGCCAGACGGCGTCCACACCCGTGCCGACGACGTCGACGGCATAACCTTCCTCGGTCAGTCCGCGCCGGAGCAGGCCTGCCATCTTCGGAGTGTCCTCGACGACCAGGATTCGCATGCGGCGGTTCGCCTCCGCGGCTGGCACGTCATTTGCCGTTGCGATCGTAGCCGCCGCTTTCTGAGAGATCGATAAGCAGATCGCGACGACACGTTCATCTGCAGGTGCCCGTCCCGGCTGGTCGCGGTGGCGACGACGGCTGTCAAGGGTCGCTGCGGTCGCGCGAAGGCCGGGTGGAATGCGGAGTCATCTGGCAGCCTCTGACCCGTCCGAGTCGCCGCCGCGCCGCCCAGTCAGGACGATCAGGAGGACGACGACCGCGGGGACGACAATCATCGCGGCCAAGGCAAGCGGCGCCTCGACCGCGAGTCGGCGTACGACCGTTTCGACGGCCAGGGCCAGATCAGATGCCCCGACCGCGGCATACAGGCTGCCCAGGGCGTTACCACCCTGGAACACGAT
>JACDAH010000091.1 GCA_013695505.1 Chloroflexota bacterium
GGCTATGCGTCCTCAGAAGGCCCGACCGCGCGACGGAGCTTGCTGGGAACGCAGGCTACCGCTGGATCGCCGCCGTTGGCGACGGCCGGCCGTCGCGGCCGGTCTAGCATTGAGACGTAGCCGGCGCGCGGAACGGCGGGTCGGATCGACCCTACGCGGAGCCGCTTATCTGCGGCTTATCATCGCGTCCCACGGTCGCCGGGCACCGGCCGTCGGCCTCCCGCTCGGAGGTCCGCATGTGCCGTCGATCGACTCCCGCCCGCCTCAGCGAAGCACGTTGGGCTGCGACCATCGCCCGCCTGATCGGCGAGGGCGAGCTGCCGATGCGGGCCGACGCGAAGGTGGCCGCCTGGGAGGCTATAACGGGGTTCGGACGGCCGGCCACGCGAGGGAGCCTACTGGGACGCGGCATTCCGCTGGCTGGTCGGACGACCGGGCATGGCGACGGGGCGACCCGAAGGGCCGCCCCGCTAGAGACTCCCAACCGAGAGCCGAAGGTCGATCCCTACCGGCAGGTTGAGGACACCTTGAACTCGGACTGCTGCGCCCAGCCACCCTCTGCAAGGGTCGTGCCGTCGATCGTCAGGGTTCCACTGACATCGGCCGTGTATCCCGATTCGCTATAGCGGTATGTGCAGGTCCCATCCTTGAAGCTGCCGCGGTTGGTGAAGGTCCCGGCCGGACCGCCGGAATCCGATGCCGAGACGGTCACTGTCCGTGACGCCGTGCACGAACGCCGATTGCACTCGTAGAGCGTGACACTCGTCGAGGCGAGGGTGGCCGTCAGGACATTGTCCTTGGATAGCGTGATGTTCAACGTGGAGGCGGCGACCGGATCGGAGCAGCCATTCTCCTGGCTAATGAGGCGTCCGCGACCGGTTCTGTCGCTGTAGGTATACGTGACCGTGGAGACGCACACGACGACCTCTGTCGGGCTGACGCTGAATACGTCGACACCGGTTTCGGTGCACGTCGTCCGGGCGTGGGAGGGCGTACAGTCGAGCGACTGGCTGCTCAGATACTTGGACGTGCCCGACTCGCGGAACGGCCCCGATGGGCCGGTGTCTGCGGCGACCGGCGCCACGAACGTCAATAGCAGCGCCATAACGGCGAACAGCGCCAAAACGATCCTTCGCATGTTCCGTGATCTCCCTTCGCGAGCGAGCCCCGATCGCTGCGACGCAGCGGCCCCCCCGGCTCGGCGTACGGAGATGTTGCGCCTCGGTGTCAATGAGAGTTATCCACAATCGCGCGCCAGGCGAAAGCAAGGTGTGGGACGAGGCGTACCGCTGGATCGTCACCAAGCCGCGCTGAAGTGAGTCGACAAGTCGCGGCGGGTCACTCTCCTCAGTGTCGCCAGACACGTCCAGCCGCCAATCGCACTTGGGGAATGAGGGCCGGACGAACCATTACCGCCGGGGGAACGATGCAGACACCTCCGGCCCTTAAGGGGACGCTAGCCACTCGGACCGGTCAACAATGTCGCGAAGGACACGTCGGCCCAGTCATGCTGCCGACACGGAGAAACGCCCGGAAGGTGGGGGTTACCCGCCGGGCGTTGTTGTGCGACGACGGGCTGTGCCCGACCCGCGATCATCGCTCGTGAGTCCGCCCCCGGACGGGCTTTAAGCGACTGTAGGCCGGACTGCCAGGAACCGCACCTAAGGCGAGTGCCCTATCCGAGCGCCCGCCTCAGCCTCGGTCGATGGCGTGGATGAGAGCTTCCACTGGCGCGGGCGGATTGGCCGGTCGACGGCTACGCAGAGCGGGATGCTCGTTGGTCGAGGACCCCGCGCTGGCCCACATTGGCCCCAAATCCGAGATAAGTCGTCCGTGTGTCTCTCGGCCTAGCAAGGGGTCACAGGGATCGACTTGCGTTGAGATCCGACCCGCCCCCGTCGCGTCATCGCAGCACCGCGTCAAGATGGCGGATGAGCCGCTCGGAGTCGGCGAGGACGGCGTGCGCCTCGGCACCGGCGAGATGCTGGCGGGCGAGGGCCAGTTCGTCGAGGGCGATCACCTCGAGCTCGGCCTGGTCGAGGGATGGGCCGAGCAGGCTCTTGATTGCGGCGTACGGCAGGCCAACCGCGGACAGGTGGGCGAAGGCATCCGCCCCTTTCACGGCGTACAGGCGAGCGTCCGGGTTGGAGGGAGTAGGCGTCAGGCTCAGCTCGATCCACGGCCAGCGGGTGATCTGCCCGTCGCTCTTGGTCTGGACCAGATGGGCCATCGTGCCGCTCGACAGGCCGAGGAGCCCGCGCCTGGCACGCTTCATGAGCCCGCTGAACAGAGCGTGCGCCTTGTCGAGCAGGATGGTGGCGTGGTGCCCGAGATTTGCCGGCCCGCATTCGGCGTCGGACCGTTGCCCAGGTGCACCAAGAATTCGGTCGATAGTACGTTTGTAAGATGGGCGAAGGTTACTTTCGGGCCGGGCGTGCCACCGTAGAAACGCAGACGGCGCTCAGTCGCGACCGCCGGGCTGTGCCAGCCAGATTCGACGTGGAACGCCGCCGGTCTGCCAGCCCGTCGCAGGAGAGTTCCAATGTCCAAACGATCCAAAGCCGTCGCGTTGACGGGCGCCGCATTGCTCGCGGCCTCGTCATTCACGGGCGTGCTCGCCTCTAGCCACCGAGAGGCGCCGCTGATCTCGGGCGATCCCGGCGCGGACAACACCGACGTCTACGCCTTCGTGAGTCCCGACGCTCCGAATACCCTCACCATCATCGCCAACTGGATGCCGAACGAGGAGCCCGCGGGCGGCCCGAATTTCTACCCCTTCGACGACAAGGTGCGTTACGAGATTCACGTTGACAACAACGGCGACGGTGCCGGCGACGTGAACTACGCCTTCCGGTTCCAGAAGCACACCAAGGCGACCAACTTCGCCGGGATCCCGACATTCCTCTACAACGACGGCCCGATCACGAGCCTGACCGATCCCAACTGGCTGGTACCCCAGACCTACAACGTCTACAAGAACGGCGAGCGGATCGCTTCACACCTGCCGACCCCGCCGGCCAACATCGGCCCTCGCTCGACGCCGAACTATGAAGCCAACCTCGGCCGCGCAGCCGTTCGGACCATCGGCGGATCCGACGGCCTGAAGGTCTTTGCGGGTCAGCGGGACGACGCGTTCTTCGTCGACACCGGATCGATCTTCGACCTGGCCGGCCTCCGCCCGTTCAATCCCGCCCATGTCATCCCGCTCCCGGCCGCGCGCGGCGTCGACGGGGTGGGTGGCTTCAACACCAACAGCATTGCCATCCAGGTCCCGCTCCAGCAGCTCACTCGGAACCATCGGCTGCCGAGTGGGCCGAACGACCCGAATGCCGTCCTCGGCGTCTGGGCAGCCTCGAGCCGTCAGGCGAACAAGGTCCTGAACGCCAACGGGAGCGTTACCACCTCCGGCGCGTGGCGCCAGGTCTCGCGTCTGGGCAATCCCCTCATCAACGAGGTGATCATCCCGCGCGTCAAGAAGGACTACTGGAACAGCCAGAACCCGAGCCATGACGAGCAGTTCCAGTGGTACTACGACAAGCCCGAGCTGGCCGCTCTGATCAATGTCCTCTACCCGACATTGCCTGATGCACGGACGGACCGGGACGACCTGATCAACGTGCTGCTGACCGGACTCGACCTCCGTGACGTCGGTGGTCCGATCAACCTCAACAAGAACAACAATTGCACCGGCGACATCCATGCCTGCACCAAGATGGCTGACGAGCTCCGCGTTAACACCGGCATCAAGCCGAATGCGGCCGGTGCCTGCGTCTTCGGTGTCGCGGGCGGCGGCACGCCGAGCCGGCTCGGCGTCCTCGAAGCTGACCTGTGCGGCTTCCCCAACGGCCGTCGCCTGCTCGACGACGTGACCGATATCGAGATCCGTGTCGTCGCCGACGGCTACGGCCCGGTCGTTAACAGCTTCTATGGAGCGCTGACGCCGAACAACACCCCGAACAACACGCTCGGCGACGGCGTCAATGCGAATGATCGACCGTTCCTGACCCGCTTCCCGTACATCGCCACCCCGAACCAGGGCTACGAGCACGCCCACCATAAGTTGGGACCAGTCCTCAGCTGACGGAACCCCCCACCGCGATCCGAACGGCCC
>JACDAH010000145.1 GCA_013695505.1 Chloroflexota bacterium
CGCGATGGCCCCGATCGCGCCAGCGGCCGGCGTCGGCGTCGGCCGCGGTCCGGCGGGGTCGAGCCGGACGTCGATCGTCGCCGACCGGACATCGAGGGGCGTGGCGATCAGGGCGGCCGGGTACGACGTCAGCTTCTGACTCGAACTCGTCGCGGGCAGGCCGTGGGTATCGAGAAGCGTTCCCTGGCCCGTGGCCACGATCTCGCGCCAGCCGAGCCGATCCAGGTACGAGGTGTCGGCGAAGGAAAGGCTCGACGACCGCTCGTCGATCTGCCGGGCCAGGGGGATCGTGTAGGCGCATTCGAGCCGGAGGGTCGAGAGGCCTCCGGCACCCGCCGGGAAGGCGATGGCTGACGCGCCCGAAACGGTCGCAAGGCTGACGTTGTCCTGCTCGAGGATGAAGTGCTTGATGAGGCCGGAGCAGGCTCCAGCCGCCCAGCTCGATGCTTCGTCGTCGGCGATGCTGCCGTCGCCGTCGCCGTCCATCTTCTGACGCTCCTGGAACGTCGGGATCTCGGCCATGTCGATGATGACGTCGAGGTCGATCCGATCGGGAGCGATCGTCAGGCCCGCGTAATGGTTGATCGTGAAGTTGCCGAGGGGATGGGCGGCAACGGTCGCGGGCAGGAGCGCCCCGGCCGAGACGGCCAGGGCCGCGGCGAGCAGGCGGAGTCCACAGCGGCGTCCCATGTCGCCGAGGGTACGCCGCAGTGGCCGGGTCGGATCAAGCGAGTCGACTCCACGTCGTCGCGATCCGGGCACGCCGTGACGGTGGCACCGTACACTCGCCTCGTGACACACCCTGCCCCAACCGGTCGCGGTCGGTTCATCACGATCGAAGGGCCGGAGGGTGCCGGCAAGACGACCCAGGCGTCGCGCCTCGAGGCGACCCTCCGCGCCCGTGGCCTCGCCGTGCGCGGGACGCGCGAACCGGGCGGGACGAGCCTCGGCGAACGGATCCGCGAGCTGCTCCTCGCTCCGTCTCCCACCCCGATCGACCCGCTCGCGGACGCCCTGCTCTTCAATGCCGCCCGCCGCCAGCTCGTCGAGGAGGTCATCGAGCCGAGCCTCGAGGCCGGGACCACGGTGATCTGCGCCCGCTTCGCCGACTCGACCAGGGCATACCAGGGCCACGGCGGCGGCCTGCCGATCGCGGATCTCGTCCGGCTCGAGGAGATCGCGACCGGCGGCCTTCATCCCGACCTGACGCTCGTCCTCGACCTACCCGTCGAGCTCGGACTCGCCCGCAAGGCGCCCGAGGACCAGACTCGGTTCGAGAAGGACTTCGACCTCGCCTTCCATCGCCGAGTCCGGAACGGATTCCTCAAGATGGCGGTCGCCGAGCCGCGGCGGTTCCGCCTGATCGACGCGACCGCCTCGCAGGACGAGGTGGCGGAGAGCATCGTCCGGGCGGTCGATCACCTGTTCTCCGACGAAACCTCGCCGGCCGGTGAACCAAATGGCGCCGTCGTGCGCAATACCCCGTGAACGAGAGTCAGCACGGCCTTCGTGGACGCACGGCGTCGTCCGTCGACGATTCTGATCAGGCAGCCCTCGCGCTCGTCACAGCCGGACAGCTTGATGCCCTACAGGAACTGTATGACCGCTACAAGACCATGGCGTATTCGATCGCACTCCGAATCACCGCGGACGGGGCGCTTGCCGAGGATGTCGTCCAGGAGGCCTTCCTCGGGATCTGGCGCAACGCGGGTCGCTACGTCGAAGGGCGTGGCAGCGTGAAGACCTGGATGCTGGCGATCGTCCATCACCGGGCGGTCGACGCCGTCCGTCGCCGTCGTCCGACGACCGAGCTCCCCGAGCGCGAGGCCGTCCCGCCGCCGGCCCTCCAGCTGCCCGACATCTGGTCGGACGTCGCGGCCGGGCTCGATCGCGAGGAGATCGCGGCCGCGATGGCGACCTTGTCGGACGTCCAGCGTGAGGCGATCGAGCTTGCGTACTGGGGCGGGCTCACCCAGCAGGAGATCGCGGAACGAACAGGGACGCCCCTCGGTACGGTGAAGAGCCGTGTCCGACTCGGCCTCCTGTCACTTCGCCGTGCCCTCGTGGGCGAGGGGGACGGTCTGGCCGACGGCCTGGCCGGGGATGGTGGCACGTGACCGGGCCGCGGATGACGCATTCAGAGGCCATCGATCGAGCGGCGGCCTATGTCCTCGGGGCGCTCGAGCGAACCGAGGAAGCCGCCGTGCGCGAGCATCTCGCGACGTGCGCGGAGCCTCACGCCGAGTTCGAGGCCCTGAGCGGGGTCGTGCCGGCCCTGCTCGAGCTCGCCGACCTCGAGCTCGTCGAGCCGCCCGCCGCGCTCGGCGGCCGGATCATGGCGGCTGCGGCGGCCGACCTTGCCGCGAACCCGCGCGCCGGAGCCGTCACGCCGTCCGCGGCGGCGTCCCGTCCGACCCCGTCGGCGGCCTGGCCGACGCCCTCGATCCCAACGGCACCTTCGGCCCCGACCGCGTTCCCGTCGGCCGCGGGGCGGGCTGCGCGGAGCGAGCGGAACCGCACCGGCCGGTTCGACTGGGCGCTCCGGATCGCAGCGGTCATCGCGATCGTGGCCGTGGGCGCGTGGGGCCTCAGCCTCCAGGGTCAGCTTCAGGGCGCCCACGACCAGCTCGAAGCCGCCCGCCACTTCGACACCGCGATCGCGTCAGTCATCGGTGCCGCCGGGCAGCCCGACGCCAAGACCGTGATCCTGAAGCCGGCCGAGGGTGCGACCGCGAACGGAATCGCGGCGATCGCTTCGGACGGATCGGTCGTGCTCGCGATGCGCGATCTGACCCCGACGAGCGGCAGCCAGGTCTACGAGGCGTGGGTGATCGTCGGCGAGGCGGCACCGGTCCCGGTCGGCGGGTTCAGCGTCGACAGCGATCGAACCGCCGGATTCACGACCCGCCCGGCCGAGGCGCCGCCCGGGGCGGTCATTGCCCTGAGTCTCGAGCCGAGCGAGGGCAGCACGGTGCCGGTCGGACCGATCGTCAGCACCGGAATCGCACTCGCGCCCGCGAGCCAGAACGGGTAGCCGGCGCGCCGCTCGGCGCGCCCAGACAGCCTCTAGCTCGCGCCGCCCTCGGTCGTCTCGACCGTTCCGCGTCGCTCCGTGCGGGCGCGTTCGAGCGCGCCCTGGGCCGCACCAATGACCGTCTCGGCATCGGCTCCGTCGACCGGGAAGCGGGCAACGCCGGCCGTGACCGAGATCGTCCGACCATCGGTTGCCGGAAGGTCCGCGACGCCGTCGACGACACGCTGGGCGACGACCGCCCCGGCCGAGCCGGGGGCCACGAGCAGGAATTCGTCGGCGCCGTATCGAGCGACGGTGTCGACCAGGCGGACCGCCCCCGAGAGGATCGACGCGACCGAGCGCAGGACGTCGTCGCCGGCATCGCGGCCGGCAGCCTCGTTGACCGCCCCGAAATCGTCAACGTCGAAGAGCGCGACCGAGACCTCGCCGCCCTGGCGACCGGCTCGAGCGAGCTCGAGCTCGAGCACGCGGGAGATCGTCCGGAGGTTGGCGAGCCCGGTCAGGGGGTCGGTGTGGGCGAGGCGCTCGAACCACTCGGACCGCTCCGCGACGGTCGAGGCCAGTCGCGCCCGGTCGACCGCCAGCGCGGCGAGATCGGCAACCAGGCGGAGATAGGTCGGATCGGCCGCACCGGCCGCGGCGTCGTCGGCAAAGGTGACCGCGAGGGCACCCAGCGCTTCCTCGACGCCACCGCGGGTCACGATCAGCGGCAGGGCGATCGTTGCGCCGGCGCGGGCCTCGGTCCGATCGCGGCCGGCGGTCGTCAGCGGATGGGCCGGATCGGAAACTGCGGCCACGGCGGCCTGCTGAGCTGCCTCGTCGAGCCCGATCGTGAGCGTGAGCTCCGGATCGGGCCGGTCCGGATCCTGGAGGCTGACCATCGCGCTGGTCGCCCCGAGGGCCGCGATCGCCGCCCCCACGAGGGAGCCGATTCCGTCGTCGAGATCGGCGCCGTGGACCGCGGCCGCGACACCGGCGGCGAGGGCTTCGAGCGGGGTTGGACGGTCGGGCTGGTCGGGCAACGGATGGTCTCCTGGCGCGGCACGGGCGAAGTCGGCGTGGAATCGAAATGGCTTGGGCCGCATCGCGGGCACGATCCCCTCGGCCGCCGCATCGTACACCGCACGACGGGCCCAGGACTCCCGACGGCTGGGGTGTCGGGAGCGCCCGGCGGCCTGCGACGGGTGCCTATACTCGCCGCGTGAAACTCGTCGTCGCGATCGTTCACCACGAGGACGCCCGTGCGCTCGTCGACGCGCTGCTGGACCGCGAGTTCAGGGCCACGAAGCTCTCGAGCTCGGGTGGGTTCCTCAAGCAGTCGAATGGAACGGTGCTCCTGGCGGTCGAGGACGACGCGGTCGACGAGGTGCTCGGCATCGTCCGCGAGACGTGTCGCTCCCGGACCCAGGTGGTGAACCCGATGCCGCCGATCATGGAGCCGGGCGAGTTTTTCATGCCCTACCCGCTCGAAGTCGAGGTCGGCGGGGCAACGGTGTTCGTCCTCCCGGTCGAGCGCTTCGAACGGATCTGACGGCGTCCGCTTGAGCCCGCCCGCCGAAGCCCCGCGGCGCTGGCCGCAGCTCGCGATCCTCGGGATCGGCACGCTCCTCGCGATGGCACCTTCGTTCAGTGCCTCGGCGGTGGCGCCGCTCCTCCGGACGGAATGGACCGTCGGGCCGCTCGACCTGCCGTGGCTCACGGTCGTGACCCAGCTCGGGTTCGCGGTGGGGGCGCTCGGGCTGGCCGCGGTGGGCGCGCCGGACGTGATCCCCGGGCCGCGTCTGTTCGCCGGGGGAGCCATCGTGGCGGCGATCGCAAATCTCGGGTTCGCCCTCGTCGCCCACGACCCGGGTTCCGCCCTGCCGTTCCGGTTCGTCACCGGAGCCGCGCTCGCCGCCGTGTACCCCGTCGCGATGAAGCTCGCCGCAGGCTGGTTCCGGCGCGAGCGCGGGTTTGCCATCGGCGTCGTCAATGGGGCGCTGACGATCGGCGTCGCCCTGCCGCTCCTGTTCCGGGCAGTCGGCGCGTATGCCGGACTCGACTGGCGACCGGTCGTCGTGTCCGCGAGCGTCGCGGCGCTGGTC
>JACDAH010000151.1 GCA_013695505.1 Chloroflexota bacterium
GTTGCGCGCCGCGCGCCGCGCCGCGCCGCGCCGCGCCGCGCCTGAAGCTACGTAGATCGCCCCGTGCAATCCCCGGAGGCACACGGGGTGAACAGCTCACGAGGAATCCGGACCGATTCCGCGGCTCGCGGATCATGGGTTTGCCGTGGAGGGCTAACTCAGCCACTTCAAGCCGCTAATGGGCCCCAATCCGTCGCGGCGTGCTCACGGGAAGCACATTCGGCGGTTGGGGCCCCGCGCTCGGGCGGTCCCGCGGTGATCGCGCCGCGCCGGGCGCGGGTCGAACGGCTGCACCCGGGCATATTCTCCTCGGGGGAGCACATCGGAACAGTTCCGTGGTGCCCCTGCCGAAGATTCACGCTGCACGAACCAAACCGACCGAATCGAGCTCGAATCAGTCGCGATCAGCCCGGATTCGGGCCCGCCGTCGGTCCAGGTGTCGTCATGTGCTCACCGGGCGCGAATCCTGAGCCGCGCGGCCAACGCGAGCGCGGCCAACGCGAGCGCGGTCGACGCGAGCGCGGCCGACGCGAGGTCCGCGCCCGACACCTCCGCAACCTCAGATCTTCATCATCACGTGCTTGACGACCGTGTAGTCCTCGACCGCGTACATGCTCTGGTCCTTGCCGTAGCCGGACTCCTTGAACCCGCCGTGGGGCATCTCGGAAACGAGCATGAAGTGGTCGTTGATCCAGACGGTCCCGAACTGGATCGCGCGGGCGACCCGCATCGCCTTGCCGGCGTCAGCCGTCCAGACCGACGCCGCGAGCCCGAACCGAACGTCGTTGGCCCAGGCGATCGCCTGCTCCTCGTCGGAGAACCGCTGGACCGTGACCACCGGTCCGAAGACCTCGTCCTGGACGATCTCCGAGCGCTGATCGGGGCCGGCGATGATCGTCGGCTCGTAGAAGGCGCCGGCCCGCTTCGGGCGGACGCCGCCGGTCACGATCTCGGCGCCGCCACGGGCGCGCTCGACCATTCCCTCGACCTTGTCGGCCTGGGCCTGGGCGATGAGCGAGCCCATCTCGATGTCGTCGCCCTCTGCCGGGTCGCCCCACTTGATCGACTTGACCTGGTCGGTCAGCTCCGAGACGAAGCGGTCGTAGATCTTCGGGCCGGCGATGACCCGGGTGGCGGCCGTGCAATCCTGGCCCGCGTTCCAGTAGCCCCACAGCTTGATCGCCTCGGCGACCGCATCGAGGTCGGCGTCGTCGAAGACGATGACCGGCGCCTTGCCGCCCAGCTCGAGGTGGAGCCGCTTGACCCGTTCGGCCGCCACCTTCGCGATGTGCTTGCCCGTGTCGGTGTCGCCGGTGACCGAGACCATCCCGACCGTCGGGTGACCGACGAGCGCGTCGCCGATGTCGCCGCCGGTGCCGGTGATCACGTTCAGGACCCCCGGGGGCAGGATGTCGGCGGCCAGCTCGGCGAGGACGAGGGCCGTCAGCGGGGTCCGGGCCGACGGCTTCAGGATGACGGTGTTGCCGGCGGCGAGGGCCGGCCCGATCTTCCAGCCGGCCATCAAGATCGGATAGTTCCAGGGCGCGATGGACGCCACGACGCCCACCGGCTCGCGCCGGATCATCGAGGTGTGGCCTTCCATGTACTCGTTGGCGGCCTTGCCCTCGAGCAGGCGGGCCGCCCCGGCGAAGAAGCGAAGGTTGTCGACGACGACCGGCACCTCGTCGATCGCTGCGCCGACCGGCTTGCCCGCGTTCTGGCTCTCCAGCCGCCCGATCTCCTCGCCACGCGCCTCCAGCGCATCGGCCAGCTTGAGCAGCGCGCCCGAGCGCTCGGCAGGCGTCGCGTGGCCCCACGCCGGGAACGCTTTGTCGGCGGCCTCGGCCGCCCGGTCGACGTCCTCGGCGGAACTCTTCGGGACCTTGGCGATCACCTGGTCGTCGGCCGGGTTGATCACGTCGAGAGTCTCGCCGGACGCGGAGTCGACGAACCCGCCGCCGATGAACTGCTGGTAGGTCTTGATGGCCTCGAGCGTGTCGGTCATGGCTGGACTCCTGTCGGTGACGGCGGGGCGCAACGCGCACCCGCGCGGACGGATGGACGAGGGTCTGTGGCGCCATTGTGCCTCCGGTCGCGAACCGCGTCGCAGTCCCGGACCTGCCGTCCCACGCGGCGGGTCAGACGTCGATCGAGCGCGCCGCAGCCGCATCGCCGGCGCCGGCCGCGCGCGACGCCCGCCACCACGGGATCGTCGCCCGCTCCGCGACAAGCACCAGCGCGTACAGGCCGACGCTCAGGACGGCGGTCAGGACGATCGCCGCGAACACGAGGTCCGTCCGGAACGACCGCTGGCTGAGCTGCATCCAGATCCCGAGGCCGTCGGTCGCCCCGACATACTCGGCGATGACCGCGGCCACGACCGCGTACGTCGCCGAGATCCGGAGACCTGTGAAGAAGGCCGGCAGGGCCGATGGCCAGCGCACCTTTCGGAATGTCTGACCGGCCGACGCGCCCAGCGACCGCATGAGGTCCGTGGCAGGTGCCGTCGTCGAGGCGAAGCCGTCGAGGAGCGAGATCGTGATCGGAAAGAACGTGACGAGCACCACGACAAGGACCTTGGGCAGGAGCCCGAACCCGAACCACACGACGATGAGCGGCGCGATGGCGACGATCGGGATCGTCTGCGATCCGACGAGGAGCGGCTCGACTGCGCGGCGCGCCCAGGCCACCCGGTCGAGGCCGACCGCCACGGCCGTCGCCCCGGCGATGGAGACCGAGAAGCCGGCGAAGGTCTCGACGACCGTCGGAACGGCGTGGCGGATGGCCTCCTCACGGAAGGCCCATAGCGCGGCGACGACCTGGGTCGGGGCGGGCAGGACGAACGGGCTGACCCCGGAGGTCCGAGCGTACAGCTCCCAGGCGCCGAGCACGATCGCGACGAGCGCCAGCGGCGGCCCGAACCGAGGCGCTCTCGCGCGGATTCTCGGCTCGGCGCCGTCGGTCACGGCAGGAAGTCGTTCGTGAACAGCCGTGCCCAATCGAGGGGCGCCGTCAAGGGCTTCGGGGGCGTCCCGCCGTCGAGAAGCAGGCCCTGGTCGTAAAGGAACTTCGAGTAGCCGGTCCAGCGCTCGAGCGTCTGCGTCCCGAAGGTCCCGGTTGCGTCGAGCAGGTAGCCGCCCCCGTCGAGGAACTCCTGGCTCGCTTTCGGAAGGTCCTTGTTCGCGTCGAACACACCGGGGTTCTCCGACACGAGGATGGCCGCGGCCTCGTCGGCATGTTCGGCGGCAAACTGGAAGCCCTTGACGGTCGCCCCGACGAAGCGCTTCGCCGCGTCGCGGTTCTTCTCGAGCCACTGCCGGTCACAGGCGAGAATGACCTGGTAGAACTCCGGGAAACCGTAGTCGGCGAACCGGAAGTAGCGGAGCTTGATCCCGCGCTGCTCCGCCTCGACCCCCTCCCAGGCCATGAATGGGATCGTGAAATCGGCCCGATGGTTGTAGAGGGCCTCGTAGGCTGCCGCGTCGAGCGTCGCGGTCTTGAAGGTGCCGCTGCCGCCGTCCGCCTTGATGACGGACTTCAGGGTCGGGTCCTCGTTGGGATAGCCAAACCCGGCGTACGTCTTGCCGTCGAGGTCGCGCGGTCGCTGGATCGGCCCGTCGGCCAGGACCCCGATCGCGGACGCGGTCTTCTGGAGGATCGCGGCGAGGCTGACGATGTCGGCACCGGCCGCGACGGCGAACGTCATCGAGTCCTGGAAGCTGATCCCGCAGTCGGCCTGGTGGGCCACCATCAGGGTCTCGGGCGACGCCGTCGCGAACGGCAGGATCTGAAGGTCGACGGCGGCGTCGCGAAACCAGCCCTTCTGACGGGCGACGTAGAAGCCGGTGTGATCGGTGTTCGGCGTCCAGTCCAGGGCGAGCCGGACGGTAGCGGTGGCCGGCGGCGGCGTCGCGGGCGGCGACGCCGAGGTCGACGGGCCGGTTGCTGCCGACGAGATCGGCCCCGCGGATGCGGTCGGTCCTGCCGATCCGGTCGGTGTGTGGGCCGTCGGCCCGCAGGCGCACGCGACCAGGGCAATCACGGCAATCAGGTGCAGAAGCTTCACGGAACTACGACCTCGGGCTCGATTCAGAACGATGCCGCCCTCGGAGAACCGGGGACGACAATATCGAGCTCGTGGGCCTGCTTCCTTCGCTGGTATGAGCCAGATCAGGTTCGGCGGGTCTGTGGCCTTGCCACACTCTCAGCGCAATCGCGCTCCCCGGAGGCGGTATTCAGTTGCCGCCGAGTCTATCACCGTAGGCTTCGCGGGCCGGCAAGCGCAGCGGGCCGGCAAGTGCGCCGATCAGGCGGCACGTGCGCCGATCAGGCGGCACGTGCGCCGATCAGGCGGACGCGAGCACGCCCCGCAGCCAGCCGATGACCTCGGCGATCACGACCGGACCCTCCGGCTCGTTGTGGCTCTCGTGGCGGAGTCCGGGAACCGTCCGGCGGACGACGCCGGCGACGACCGCCAACGGGGCGCTCGCCGAGGGCGGCACCAAGCGGTCGTC
>JACDAH010000188.1 GCA_013695505.1 Chloroflexota bacterium
GGATCATCGCGATCGCGATCCTCGTCCTCAGCGGGCTGACGTTCCTCGCGGCGTACCGCAGCGACAGCACCGACCCGGAGTTCCCGTCGGAGGCCCAGGTCCGCCAGGAGATCATCGACTTCTCCGGCGGGATGTTCGAGGGGATGACCCAGGCCGAGCTCGACGCCCAGATCGACCAGATGGTGGCCGAGTCGGTCGCCCAGAACGACGATCAGCGGCGGCAGCGCGACGCCGAGCAGCAGATCACCCTCCAGAAGTACGCCTTTCCCCAGAGTGTGTTCACCGTCGTCGGCTCGGGGATCGCCCCGATCCTCGCCCTGATTCTGATCGCCAGCCTCGCGGTCGGCGACGAGTTCCGGTTCGGGACGATCCGGACGTCGTTCCTAGCTGCGGGCGATCGGCGGCGGTTCCTTGCCGCCCGATTGGTCAGCCTCCTCGCGATGACCGTCGGGTTGTTTGGAGCGATCGTCGTGCTCGGCGCGATCCTCGGGATCGCCCTCGTGGTCGTGGGCGCGGAGGTCGGGAGCGTGGCGATCCCCATCGTTGCGCCCGTGGCGCTCGCCTGGCTCGGCGCCCAGGTGTTGTGCACGATGGTCCTGATCGCCCTCGGGACCGCGCTCACGGTGCTCCTCCGCTCGGGCGCCTTGCCGCTCCTCTTGATCCTCGTCGGCGCGCTGGTCGAGCTCTTCGTCGCGAATCTGCCTGTGTTCGGGCCGCGGGAGTTCTTTTCGGGCGTGCCCCAGGCCTTCCTCGTCAACGGCATCCGGACCCTGACGACGGGGCTCGGGCTCGACACTCATGCCCTCGCCCTTGCGGAGGCGGAGCAACCGCTCCAGGCCATCGCGATCCCGCCGCTCGGCGTCGCGGCGATCATCGCGGCATGGGGCATCCTGTTCGTCGTCATCGCCGATCGCCGCCTGCGGACGATGGACGTGACCGAGTAGTTGTTGAGTCGCGCCACGGGCTCCGAGCCGTGCGATAATCCGGCCGAACAGCGAGCGCCGGCCTCGCGCCCGTCACGAACGCCCCGAGCGACGCCACGGAGGGCACTCCGATCGACATCATCTTCCTCGTCGAGCGTCTCGAGTCGATCATCGCCAACGGCAAGCGCCTGCCACTCACCAACAACGTCGTGGTGGACCAGGCGGCCGCCCTCGGCCTGATCGACGAGCTGCGGGTGGCCGTGCCAGAAGAGGTTCGCGCCGCGAAACGGATCAACTCGGAGGGTGAGCGGATCATCGAGAAGGCCCAGGAAGAGGCTGAGCGCATCGTGGCCAAGGCCCAGGAGCAGGCGGCGTTCCTGATCGACGAGCGCGGGCTGACCCAGCAGGCGGAGGCGGACAGCCGGCGGATCATCGGCGAGGCCGAGGCCGTTGCCGAGGATGTTCGGCGGGGCGCCGACGAGTATGCGGTCAACGTCCTCGTCGGGCTCGAGGGCGATGTCGTGAAGACGCTTCAGAGCATCAAGAAAGGGATCGACCTCCTCGACTCGCGCCGGAGCGAGCTGCGCGAGGGGGAGGACGACGGCTCCGGCCCGGACACCGTGCTCGATGACGCCGACTTCGATGATGTCGCCAGCGACGAGGGCGTGACCCAGCCTGTCCGGCGATGACCGCGGGCGATCCACGCGCGACCCGCACGCCGGGGCCACCGGCCGATTCCCCGCTCGCCTGGAACGTGGCCGGCCTGCTCAGCGACGGCGTCGGTGCGGCCCGGGACTACGTCGTCAGCGGCGTCGACATCGACGGCGGCGAGGACTTCACGCTCGCGGCGCCGATCGACGGTCGCGTCCATCTGAACCGGACGAACCGGGGGCTGCTCGTCGCCGCCGACTTCACGACCGTCCTCGCCACCGAGTGCGCGCGCTGCCTGCGCGAGATGACCCTGCCGCTCGCCTTCGAGATTCACGACGAGGCACTGCCGGCGGTCGATCTCAAGACTGGCAAGGCCGTCGCGCTCAGTGCGGCGGACGAGGAAACCGGGGTCATCCAGCTGACCGACCATCACGAGCTCGATCTGGAGCAGCCGATCCGCGAGGCGATCCTGCTCACGATGCCGATCGCGCCGCTCGACCGCGAGGACTGCCCGGGGCTGTGCGTCGTCTGCGGTCTGCCGCTCGACGAGAACAGCCACGACCATCCCGACGATGACGTCGATCCGCGTCTCGAGGCCCTGCGCGGCTTCGTCGCCGACTGAGGACGAATTGTCTCCGGGTCGCCGTCGATCTCGAGCGCGCGGACGGCTGGCCGCCGGTCGTGGCCGCGACGTTTGTGGTGAAAACCGCGCGACCCGTGGCGACCCCGGATTGCCAGGACCATCTGCTTCCTCCGGCGCCTTGCCGGGACGCCCGATCCGCGTTGCTTCTCGCCTGGTGCCGGGCTGGTCATCGGTGCCGAATACCAACCCGGGTGGTGCGCTGCGCGATCGGCTCGCCGCCCAGCGACTGTTTGCCGTCGGCGGCTAACTCGGTGGCCCGTCATCGCGGGAATTGCCAGTCGTCGGTCCTTCCTACCACCCCG
>JACDAH010000194.1 GCA_013695505.1 Chloroflexota bacterium
CGCATCAATCAGGTGCTCCTCTGTTCCGGGTCGATGGGTCTTCTCAACGCCATCTTCCCAGTTCAGAAGGGCACCTGATTCGTCGCTTCTGCGCCGCTCAGGCGAGGTGGATCGGTGGATCCGGGCTAAGTGCCGGCGACCGGCTCCGCGAGAAGCTCGCGAATGACGGCTTCGGATCCGTCGTAGTCGCCCTCGCCAAAGTGGACATGGCGGATTCGGCCGGATCTGTCCACGAAGTAGAAGGCGGGCCAGTAGCTGTTGCGATAGGCGTTCCATGTCGCGTACGACGGGTCGAACGCGACCGGGAACCGAACGTTCGCCTTGGCCACGGCATCACGGACATTGCCGATCTCACGCTCGAACGACAGCTCCGGCGTGTGGACGCCGACCACGACGAAGCCCTGATCGGCATAGCGGTCGAACCAGGTCTTGACGTAGGGCTGGACGTGAATGCAGTTGATGCAGCCGAATGTCCAGAAGTGGACGAGGACGACCTTGCCTCGGAGGCTCGCGAGAGTGAGCGGATCGGTGTTGATCCAATCGGTGATCCCGGTCAGTTCCGGCGCATTTCCGAGATCCTCGAGAGGCACGACGTCGGTTCCGGGCGCGGCGCTGGGTCGAAGCACGCGGAGATCCTCCTGGACGGCTGGGTCCTGCTCGATCGCGAACAGCGCGGTGGACAGGCCCGGCAGCCCTGCGCTGAGACGCGCCTGGAGCGGAACGTCGAGGCCAGTCAGCACGACGACGGACACGATGACCATGGCGACTCCGAATGCCCGCCGCATCCCGGCAGCGTTTCCCCCATCAACGCGCTTCGTGAACCGTCGCCCCCAGCGTGCGATGGCGACCAACGGAACGGCCGCTCCTGCGACATACGCAACCGCGATCGAGATCGCCAGCAGGGACGGACCCGTCACGGCGGCAGCGGCGATCACCGCCGCCATGATCGGCCCCACACACGGTGCCCACACGAGGCCGATCCCGGCGCCGACGATGGCCCCGCTGGCGAGGCCGTCGTTCGCGGCCCGACGGCCGAGTCGAGCGGCTGCCGCTGCCTGGACAGGGCCTAGCCGGCGCTCGACCCAACGCTCGAGTGGATGCCACGCAAGAGTCAGGCCGATGACGCCGAGCAGGATCGCGGCACCGAGCCGCAGCCGGTCGGTCGTCAGGCCGGCGGCGGCGAGCGTCGAGGCGAAGATGACGGTCACCCCGATGAACATGACGCCGAAGCCGAGAATGATGCCCGAGATGCGACGGCGGCCGGTTCCGACCGACGATCCGAGGACGAGCGGGATCACCGGCAGAGTGCACGGTGCCAGAATCGTCAGCACCCCGGCGATGAAGGCGAACAGGAGGACGATCATCAGGCGCGAGCCAAGCCGATTCCTGGGTCGCCAACGCGGGCGGTCACGACGGCGCCGGACTGTGCTCCATCATCGCGCCGGACGGCTCGGGCGAATGCTCCATCATGGCGCCTGACGGCGCAGCCGAATGCTCCATCATCGCGCCGGACGCAGGCGGCTGAGTTGCTGCCGGGGTCGTACAAGCTGATGCGATCGCGACGGCGATCGTTCCAAGGACGGCGAGCCGATGAAGTCCGGCGGGGCGTTGAGTCATCCCGAGCTCCAGATTGGGTTGCTGGTCGCCGGTCAGTGTCGACCGCGGGGATGACGCCTCGATGACGGACTGATGACGTCGGCTCCGGGGGTCGAAAATCCCTCGGCCTCAGTCGACGCCATCGGCACGGGCTTGCAGATGCCGGATGCCATCTCGATGCGTGACTGCGGTCAGCCCCGCCGCGGCACGCCGAACGGGCAACGCCCGCGAAGCACCAGGTCAGATGTGCGCGGTGAGTTGCTGGGTCCGTACTAGAGACCGATGACTTGGTTGCGCCCGGCTCGCTTGGCCTGCGACAGCCAGAGGTCTGCCAGTGTCAACGCGGCGGTCGTGCTCCGATCGTCGCCAACTTGGGCACATCCGGCCGAGACCGTCACCCGTAGGGGACCGTCAGTTCCCGCGTCGATCGCCAGGGCTTCGAATTCAGCGCGGATTCCCTCCGCGATGCGCACCGCGTCAGCCGATGTCGACCCGACCAGGATCGCCACGAATTCTTCGCCGCCGTAGCGAGCCACCAGATCATTCCCGCGGAAGCGCTCTCGGAGCATCCGACCAAATTCGCGCAGAACGGCGTCGCCGACCTGGTGTCCGTGCTGCTTGTTGATCTTCCCGAAGTGATCAAGATCGAACAGGATGACCGACACCGGTGGTGGCTCCGCCGCGCGATCCCGCCGCCAGCTTCGCTCGAGACGCGGCACGGCCTCATCGAAGTAGCGCCGGTTATGGAGTCCGGTGAGCGGATCCCGGATCGCGTGTTCGGTGAGCGTGGTGTTTTGGGCCACCAGGACCTGCTCCCGATGATGCCGCCGGTCGTCCCTGCGCCTCCGCTCGGACACATCGCGGGCGACCGCGTAGGCGACGCTCAGATCGGGCGACATCCGCGACATCCACTCCAGCCAGCGGTAGGTCCCATCTGCGTGACGATAGCGATTCTCGAAGCCGCGGATCTCTTCACCCTCGCCAAAGTGGCGCTCAGCCTCGGCCATCGTGCGCTCGCGGTCGTCCGGATGGAGGAGGTCGAACGAGGATCGCCCGATGAGCGCGCCGTCGGGATAGCCCATGAGGCGTTCCCATGATCGGTTGACCTTCTGGAATCGGCCATCGGCATCGAACACGACCAGCAAGTCGAGAGACAGTTCGAAGAAGCGATCTCGCTCCAGCTCCGCCCCCTGGCGCTTGGTTTCCTCGGCCCTCGCCGAGCCGGCGAGTTTGAGGATCGCGACGAGCCCGAGGCCGATCGTGCCCACGAGCATCAGCGAGATTCCGTAACTGGTGTCGTACCAGCCGAGCCGCTGTCCCTGGAGACGCAGGCCCGCCATCAGGATCGGGGCCGCGATGGAGATCACCAGGAGGCGTCTGAACAGGATCCCCGTGCTCGATGGGCCGGTCAGCGACTTGAATGGATCGGCCGCACCGAGGAGGCCGATGATCGCGATCGCCAGAACACCGATCGTGAGCGCCGTATTCAGCGCCATCTGGGTCGATCCGGCGAGGAATGTCGGGGCTCTGGCGTCGAACACGAAGTCGAAGACATTCAAGGCAGCCAGCGCGAGCGCAGCCCCGCACAGGAACAGGACCAGCCGCGGAGCCCGGGTCCGGACCAGGGCGGCGACGGCCAGAAGCACGAAGCACACCCCTGTCATTGGGGCCATTCGACCCGCCACGACCGTGCCGATCTGGCCTGCCGGTTCGCGGAACAAGAGCTGATCGATGCCGAGATCCCGGCTGGTCAGGTACTGACTGAGCGTGGCGGCAGCGAGCCCGGCCGCAGCCCCGACGAGGACCGTGCCAGCCACGCGATGGCGCCCGGCGATCGCCGGGCGCGCCAGGGCCACGACGCCGGCGCCCATCAGCAGGAAGCACACCGCAGTGTTGGGCTTCATGGTCAGAAGCCCCGGCCACAGGCCTTTCAGCGTGTCGACGTCGAGCCACCAGCCCAGCAGGACGATGGTGCCCACGACGAGAGCGGCTGTGCCACCCCGGCTGGACCAGCCCGCGAGCGTCAGCACTGGGAACGTGGCGGCCGCGGGCCTGCCGGGTTGCGGTAAGGGGATCGCGGGGGCAATCACGGTCGTCGGGTCTCGCTTGCGCGTGGCTGTATTCCGGTCAGGATCCCGATCGAACCCACAGGTGGCGAGACCCCGATAGTCCTCCGCTCGCGGTACGACCGTCATCCGCCTGCATGCGTCATCTGTGCCATGGGGCGCGACGACCACGGCCCACCGCGCAACTCATTCAACTTCGGGCGCCGCCGATGGCGTCAGTTCGTGCCCGGCAGGTTCTCCAGGACCGCGACGTTGAGCCAGCGCGCGCCCGTGGCTCGTCGCATCGCGAAGACGAGGGCGAACGGCTCAGCGCGGCTCGCAACGACCGCCCCGCTTGCATCCCGGGTCTCACGGGTCAAGGTTCCACGCGAGGTCAGGCCGAGGCTCAGGCCGTCCTGCCGGCCGAAGGGCACGATGAGCGACACGTCGATGGCATCGAACCGGTAGTGGACGATCTCGATCGACCCGGACGCCGGAGCCTGCAGCCGGGCCTGCATTTCGATTAGCCGATCGCCGTGATCGACCGCCTCGAGCAGGGCGCCGTCCCGACGCAGCAGCGCGTGGTTCTCGATCTCGAGGTTCTGGGCCAGGGTCACGACGACCGCCTCCATCCCCGGCCCGGCCAGCTGGTGATCGAAGTCGACGACGTCCTGGCCGACCGTGATCGCCGGCAGCGTGCCGGGATCGATCGCGGCGGGCCCACGGCCGAGCAGCTCGGTCGGGTCAGGGACGGGCACGCCGCGTGCTGGCGTCCCGGCGAACACGATGCCGCCGCCGACCACGAACACGGACAGGACGGCGAGCCCGAGGCGCACTGCGCCGCGGCCGACGACGCGCGTCGCGAGGCGTCGGACGTCGTCATCGGCCGACCCCGGCGCCGGGATGAGCCGGTCGAGGAGCGGCC
>JACDAH010000197.1 GCA_013695505.1 Chloroflexota bacterium
ATCAGGTGCTCCTCTGCTTGGGCTCGATGGTTGTCTCTCAACGCCATCATCCCAGTTCAGATGGGCACCTGATTCGTCGTTTCAGCGCTCTCTCACCAGCGGCTCATCGGTGGATCCGGGCTTAGGCAGCCGTCCTGGTGCCGAGCGCCGCAGAAGGGCCGGCTGGGCGGAAACGTCGTAGGCCGCGTTGAACGTTTCACGCCGGCCAGGTGTCGTGTCATCGTGAACCGATCATCCGAGGTCCTCGAGTTGGCTGACGGATTGCCCGTGCCCGCCCGCAATACGACGCCACGCGACGCCGCCTTCCTGTTGCTGGCCGACCAGCATCTCGATCGTGCCTACCGCCTTGCGAGAGCGATCCTGCGCAACCCGGCGGAGGCACAGGACGCGACCCATGACGCGTTCGTGCAGGCCTGGGGAAAGTGGGAGAGCCTGCGCGACCCGGGACGCTTCGAGCCGTGGTTCGACCGGATCCTGGTGAACACCTGCCGCAATCGGCTGCGCTCGAACCGCTTGTTGGTGACGGACATTTCCACGGAGGTCACGCTCGCGACCTCCGATCAGGTCGCTCGCAATGAGGACCGGGAGGTCATCGGCGCGGCGATCGCGGCGCTGACGCCCGACCACCAGGTCGTCGTCGCGCTGCGCTTCTATCGCGACCTCACCGTGGGCGACATCGCGAGCCGGCTCGGGATCCCGGAAGGGACGGTCCGGTCGAGGATCCACTACGCGTTGAGGCGGCTGCAGGAAGCGATGGAAGCGGCCGACACGAAAGGGACGGCTCGATGACCGAGCGAGACCTCGACGAACGACTGCGGTCCTGGTATCGGGACACCGTCGGCGAGGATGAGAGCGCGCCGCTCGAGCTGCGCGACAGCCTCGCGGCAATATCGGTGGCGACGCCTGTCCGGTCGCGCCCGGTCCTGAACCGTCGACATCTGACGCTCCTCGCAGCTGCGGCGATCCTGGTCGTCGGCGGCGGAATGGCGGCGGGCGCCGAGCTGTTGCGTCAAACCGCTCTCGTGGCGCCCGAACGATCTGACGCCGTCGTCATTGCCGCGTCGCCAATCTCTTCCGTGAACGCGACACCGACGCCCACGCCGACGCCGACACCCACGCCGGATCCGCTGGCGGCGCTCGGGCCGGGCTTCAGCTGGAGCGGCGCGACGAGCACCCGGCGGATCGCCCCGTACGGGGAGACGGCGACGCTCCTTCGCGACGGACGCGTTCTCGTCGCCGACGCGTGCGGAACGGGCGCCGAGCTGTTCGACGCCGGCGCGGATTCGTTCAGCCCGACGGGATCCTCGACGGGCCGGCGCGGCTACGGGACCACGACCCTCCTTCGAGATGGCCGCGTCCTGTTCGCCGGCGGCGTTGAATGCCCGAACGCCGAGGACGACGGGATCTGGGCGTCGGCCGAGCTCTACGACCCAGCCACACGAACCTTCACGGCGACCGGCTCCATGTCGGTGCCACGCGAATTCCACACCTCCACGCTGCTCGCCGACGGCCGGGTCCTGATCGCCGGAGGACATTCCGGCGCGGAGGCGGTGGCGATGGGCGGCGTCACGCTCGCCTCGGTCCAGACCGCTGAGACCTCGGCGAGCACTCTCTCGAGTGCCGAGATCTTCGACCCGGCCTCGGGCACCTTCAGTCGGACGGGCTCGATGACGACCTTCCGGGATCGCCATACGGCCACGTTGCTGAAGGACGGCCGCGTGCTCCTCATTGGTGGTGGCGGTGAGGCCTACGCCAGCAGCACGTCGGCTGAGGTCTACGACCCGGTGACGGGGCGATTCACCGCGACGGGAGCGATGCGGACCGGCCGTTGGCTCCACACGGCGACGCTCCTTCCGGACGGCCGGGTGCTCGTCGTGGGCGGCCGATCGCCCAATGATTCGGTGTACGACAGCGCGGAAGTGTTCGATCCGACCTCCGAGCGGTTCAGGGCGGTTGGGACGATGGCCGAGGGTCGGCAACAGCACACGGCCACCCTCCTTGACGACGGTCGCGTGCTGATCACGGGCGGCTTCTGGAGTGACGGACAGAAGTGGCGGGTCCTGTCCTCGGCCGAGATGTACAACCCGGGATCCCGGACCTTCCGGACGATCGGATCGATCGGCACTCCGCGCGAGGAACACATGGCGATCTTGCTCCCCGACGCTCGCGTCGTGATCATCGGCGGCAGTGACGTCGGGGAAGGCGGCGCCGTCAGCGTGGGCTCCGTGGTGATCTACAAGCCGTGACTCCGGGCGTCCGGCGGGTGCGGGGCGGCCGTGGCATGGCGGCACCGCTTCATGATCGAATGGATCGGATCCTTGTCCGCGGCTGCGCCGATGTGGCCCGTCACAGCGATCGCTGGTCCGCCGACGTCCACGAGGTTCCTCATTCGGCGCAGGCCACGCTTGGGGCGAGGGCGTGGCTCAGGTCATCGTCGCCACGGCCGGAAGTCGATGGCTCTTGGGCGTGAAGCCGCCGCCCGGACGCCGGACATTGCCGCAAGCACATTCACGGATTCACCACAGTTCCTGGTGAAGCTGACTCCGGCGACCGCTTCGTCATGTCCGGCGCGGCTCAGCCACGCCCTGACTTTCCCGTCTCGCTCGGCGCCGCCCGTAAGTATGCCAGCACGGCGAGCACCCGGCGATGTCCGTCCGGCACCTCGTCGAGGCTGAGCTTCGCGAAGATGTTCCGGATGTGGGCCTCGACGGTTTTATCGGTGACGACCAGGGCCTCGGCGATCGAGGCGTTCGACCGGCCCTCGGCGATGAGCCCGAGAACCTCACGTTCGCGGTCCGTCAGGACCGCAAGCGGATCCGGTTCGCGGCGTCGCTGCAGGAGTCGGGCGACGATCGTCGGATCGATGACGCACTCGCCCTCCTCGATCCGCTTCAGCGCATCACGAAGAACCGCGAGATCGGAGACGCGCTCCTTCAGCAGGTAGCCGATCCGCTCCGGATGCTCCTCGAGCAGTCGCATCGCGAACCTGGGTTCGACGTAGTGCGAGAGGACGAGCACGCCGATGGCCGGGTGACGGCGGCGGATCTTGAGGGCTGCGACCACGCCTTCGTCGGTGT
>JACDAH010000216.1 GCA_013695505.1 Chloroflexota bacterium
GGTGACCGATCCCGACGCCCCCTCCACGCCCGCCGCCGGCCCGTTCGATTCGGCCGTGGCAACCCGCCGCGGCGACGACGGCACGACCGGGCTCCTGTTCGGTGGCGATCGCATCTCCAAGGACGACCTCCGGACCGAGGCCTACGGCACGATCGACGAGGCCGTCGCGGCGCTCGGCATCGCCCGCGCCGAACTCGCCCGCGCCGAACTCGGGCGCGGGGGGACCCACATCTTGTCTGCGGGCGACCCCGGCCACGTCAGCGCCCTCGGCGACATCGGCGACCTGAGAGCGATCCTCCTCCAGATCCAGCGCGAGCTGTTCGTCGCGGCCGCCGAGCTCGCCACCCAGCCCGCGGCGTGGGATCGCCAGGTCAATGGCGTGAGCCGGGTCTCCGCGGTGATGGTCGACGGCGTCGAGGCCATGCTCCATTCCGCCGAGGCGAGCGTCGTCATGCCGACCGAGTTCGTCGTCCCTGGCGAAACCCCGACGAGCGCCGCCCTGGAGCTGGCCCGGACGATCGTCCGGCGGGCCGAGCGGAGGGCGGTCAAGCTCGGTTCGGAGGGATTGATTCCAGGCCCGCATTTGCTACCGTACCTGAACCGCCTCGCCGATCTGCTCTGGGTGCTCGCACGAGCCGCCGAGCAGTCGGAGGCGAGATCGGCGCCCCCATCCCGACCGGATCGACGTCGTCCACCCGTCACGAGGAGCGAACGATGAACCAGAACCCGAGCCTTCCGTCCCAGCTTGGAGTCCGGCCGTCGACCGAGCTCGCGACCCGCTTCCTCAGCCAGGCGTTCGGCTGGATGTTTGCGGGCCTGCTCCTGACGGCCGGCATCGCTGCCGTCGTCCAGACCCAGCCCGAGCTCATCCGAACCGTGAGTCGCGCCTGGATCGTCTTCGTGTTCGCCCAGCTCGGCCTGGGCCTCGCGATCCAGGGCCTGATGCCGCGGATGACCGCGACCCTCGGGCTTGGACTCTTCTTCGTCTTCGCCGCCACGATGGGCATCACGGTCGGCGTGATCGTCTCGCTCTACACGATCCCGTCGGTGATCACGTCGTTCCTGGCGGCCTCGGCGATGTTCGGCGCTGCCGCGATCTACGGCGCGACGACGAAGCGCAGCCTGACCTCGCTCGGCGGGTTCCTGTTCATGGGGATGATCGGGCTGTTCGTGGCCTCGATCGTCAACCTGTTCCTCGCGAGCAGCCCGCTCGGCTGGATCATCTCGCTGATCGGCGTGATCATCTTCACGGTCTTCACCGCGTACGACGTCCAACGGATCTCTTATGGCGACTACGCCGCGTCGCTCGGCTCCGTCGAGAAGGCGTCGGTCCTCGGCGCGATCCACCTGTACATCAACTTCGTGAACATCTTCCTGTTCCTGCTCCGGCTGATGGGTTCGCGCCGCTAACGGGTCGCGTCCGACGCGCCGGCGCGCCGTGGTCGGCGAGCGCGCCGACGTCACCGGTTTCGAGGGAGTGCAGGTCGCCACCGACGCGCTCCGGGCCGTCGCCTGGGTCCGGCGTGCGAGATTCGTGGACGCCTCGCGCTGTCAGCTCCGTCCCGGGGCGATGGCCCTGTGCGGCCGCCGCTTCGGACCCTGGGCGCGCGGCGCGATCCCGCCGGCGAGCAGCTTCCGAAGCGCCTCGGGCGGCTGCGGCCGGGCGTAGTAGTAGCCCTGACCGCGATCGCAGACGAGCTCGCGCAGGCGATCGAGCTGGCCGACCGTCTCGATCCCCTCGGCGACGACCTCGATCCCGAGCGCATGGGCGAGGGCGATGACCGCCTCGACGATCGGCAGGTTCGAGTTGTCGCCGTCGATCCCGTCGACGAACGAGCGGTCGATCTTGATCGTGTCGAGCGGCAGCCGGCGGAGGTACGACAGCGAGGAGTAGCCGGTCCCGAAGTCGTCGAGGACGAGCCCGACGCCGAGCGCCCGGATCGCCCGGCAGGCGGTCGCGCTGGCTTCGCCCTCGTCGAGCAGGACAGACTCGGTGATCTCGAGCTCGAGCCGGCCGGCCGGCAGCCCGGTTTCCTCGAGAACGGCCCGGATATCGTCGACGAGCGATGGCTGGGCGAACTGGCGGACCGACAGGTTGACGCTCATGACGAGCGGTGAGTCGGGGAGCTCCTCGAGCCAGCGGCGGGCCTGGCGGCAGGCGGTCTCGAGGACCCAGCGCCCGATCGGCACGATGAGACCCGTCTCCTCGGCGACCGGAATGAACGACAGCGGCGGGATGAGGCCGCGGGTCGGGTGCTCCCAGCGGACGAGCGCCTCGACGCCGACGATCCGATCGCTCGCGAGATCGACGAGCGGCTGGTAATGGAGGCGTAGCTCGTCGCGATCGAGCGCCCGCTGGAGATCGTTCTCGAGCTCGACCCGCTCGAGGGTCGCGGCGCTCATCTGGGGCTCGAACAGGACATAGCGCTGACCCGGCGAGGACTTTGCCCGCACGAGGGCCACCTCGGCCTCGCGGAAGACGTCGCCCGGCGTCGCGAGTCCCGGCCAGGCCAGGGCGATCCCGAGGCTCGCGTTGACGTACCAATCGCGGTTGCCGAGCTCGAACGGCGCGCGCAGCTCGGCCAGGATCCGGTCGGCGGTGCGGTGCGCCTCCTCGACCCCGGGAATGCCGTCGAGAATGATCGCGAACTCGTCGCCGCCGAAGCGGGCCACCGTGTCGCCCGGGCGGAGGCAGCGCTGGAGCCGCTCGCCGACGGCCACGAGGAGTGAGTCGCCGACCGCGTGGCCGAGGCTCTCGTTGATGACCTTGAACCGGTCGAGATCGAGGAGGATCAGCGCGATCGGCTGGTCCTCGCCCTCGCGCGTCCAGGCGAGCGAGTGGGCCACCCGATCGGTGAGGAGGTCGCGGTTCGGCAGACCGGTGATCGGGTCGTAGAGCGCGCCGCGCTGGGCGGCCTCGAAGAGATGGGCGTTGTCGAGGGCGATCGAGGCGAGCTGGGCGAACCGGCTCAGCGCGGCGATCTCGCGAGGCCCGAACGTCCGCTCGTGGCTCCCCGAAGCCAGGCCGATGACCCCGACGACGCGACCCCCGGACGTCAGTGGGACGCCGACGACCGCACCGAAAACCTCCGTCGGCATTCCCGGTCCCCGGTCCGACCACGCATCGTAGTCGGGGACGGCAATGGGCCGGCCCTCGCGGAACACGAGGCCCGCCATGCCGCTGTCGACCGGCATCCGGTAGCCGAGGTAGTCGGTGAATACTCCGGTTCCGTGGCGGCAGACGAGCGACTTGGCGTCGGCTTCGACGAGGTAGATGAAGCCGTGCGAGGTCCCGAGGAGCGCCGCGGCCCGGATGATGATCGTGTCGAGCAGCTCCTGGGGCTCGTGCCGGTTCATCAGGGCGATCGCGGTCTCATCGAGCGCGGACAGGTACGGGTCGCGCCGGGCGGCGTCGGGATCCTCGGAGCG
>JACDAH010000234.1 GCA_013695505.1 Chloroflexota bacterium
GATGAGGAACGTACGGGCGGGCGCAATTGAAGGGAATAGCCCGTCAGTACCAGGACCACCGGCCAGAGGTCCTGTTCGTTGGCCAGCCGGCGTTGCGGCAGGGCCCATTTCGGATCGCTCCCGTGCCCGTCCCGGCGGGCAACGGGCCAAATTCCCGTCCACCGAAGCTTGGGCTCGCTCCTCACCCCGGTCGGCTTCGCTCGCCGCCCCCGCCACGCACGATCCGGGCGACGGCGCCCTCAACGTTCCCGGGATCGCCGCGGCGACCGGACCCAACGTTCCGTCGGTGGTGATCTGGCCCGATGCGAAGGTTCGGAACTTGCGCCTTCGTTGAACCTGCTACGCGGATCGGCGGGCGAGGATCCCTCGGAGCTGTTCGACGTGCTCCTCGAGGTGAGTGACGAAGAACCGCTCGATCGACGCCTCGATCGTCAGCTCGCCGCGCGTCGGGTGGAGCCCGAGCCGCTCCGCATCGCCGGGGCCGAGGCTCGCGACGAAGGCCCGCGTCCGCTCCAGCCCGACGGCGATCTCGTCGAGCAGGGTGCCCACCGGCTTCGCCCGGTCGGCCTCGATCCGGTCGAGCCGCGACTGGTCGGTCGCCACGCGTCCGAAGGGGACCGCCGCCGCCGGGTCGCCGGCTCGGACCCGTTCGAGCTCCTCGGTCCAGTACGGAATCATCTCGTGGACGTGGCCGAGGACTTCGGGCGGGCCCCAGCTCGCCTCCGGCTCGTGGCCCCAGCGCTCGCTGAGCGGCCACGGCTCGCCCGCGACAAGCGCTGCCCGGAGGTCGAGAAGGGCGCGGCCGGTGTCGCGGATCCGGTCGCCAAGTTCATTCATCCGCGCAGTCTCGCACGACCGGCGTAGCATGGGTGGCCAGACCATCCCGGCCCCGTGCCGGGTCGCCGTTCCGTGGCCCGCAACGCCGGAACCCCTGTCCGTCGACGAGGCCCTGGACCGCTCGGAGAGACCGGCCGCATGACCGACACGATCAGCCGCGGTGCCGCCAACCAGGCCGGCGCCATCGTCAATCAGAACGCCTACGCCGAGGCCCAGGACTTCCTGCCCCTGAAGGGCATCGATCATGTCGAGTTCTGGGTTGGCAACGCCCGCCAGTCCGCCCACTACTTCCGGGCGCTGTGGGGCTTCACCCCGATTGCCTACTCAGGCCTCGAGACCGGCGTCCGCGACCGGACGAGCTACGTGATGCGGCGAAACGACATCACCTTCGTCCTGACGGGCGCCCTCTCGCCCGAGGGCGAGATCGCCGAGCACGTCCATCGTCACGGCGATGGTGTCAAGGACATCGCCTTCCTCGTGGACGACGCGGCGTCGTCCTTCGCTGAGACGACGAAGCGTGGCGCGCGCGCCGCAATCGAGCCGGTCGAGCTCGACGGTGGCGAGGACGGGATCCTGCGTCGCTCCGCTGTCTACACGTATGGCGAGGTCCGCCACAGCTTCATCGATCGGAGCGACTACCACGGCGTGTTCGCGCCGGGCTTTCGGAAGGTGAAAAAGCCGGCCGCCGCGGCGACCGGGATGAACCTGCTCGAAATCGATCACTGCGTCGGCAACGTCGCGCTTGGCGACATGAATCGCTTCGTCGACTACTACCGCGACGTGATGGGCTTCGCCCAGCTGATCCACTACGACGACAAGGTCATCCACACCGACTACAGCGCCCTGATGTCGAAGGTCATGACCAATGGCAATGGCCGGGTGAAGTTCCCGATCAACGAGCCGGCGGCGGGCAAGAAGAAGAGCCAGATCCAGGAGTTCCTCGACTACTACCTCGACGCCGGGACCCAGCACATCGCCCTCCGGACGGAGGACATCGTCGCGACGGTCCGCGCCCTGCGCGGGCTCGGCGTCGAGTTCCTCGGGATGCCCCACGCCTACTACGAGCAGCTCGGTGAGCGCGTCGGCGACGTGGGTGTCCCGATCGAGACCCTCGAGGAGCTCGGAATCGAGGCCGACCGCGACGAGGAGGGCTATCTCCTCCAGATCTTCACCCGCCCGATCCAGGATCGCCCGACGTTCTTCTTCGAGATCATCGAGCGGCATGGCTCGCGCGGCTTCGGGGTCGGCAACTTCAAGGCGCTGTTCGAGGCCATCGAGATCGAGCAGGCTCGGCGCGGGAATCTGTAGGCAAGCTCCCGCGCCCGTCGCCAGGCGATCGGCCGAGCCGGTCAGCCGCAGGCGCCCCGATTCGAGGCGCTCGATCGAGGCTTGACGGCGTCGTCCGAGCCCGCATCATGCAGTCGTCCGGGGAAGCAGAATGGTGGATCGGGCCGGCCCCCTTGCCGGCCTCATCGAAGCTGAGGGACGACCGATGGTTCTTCGCCGGTTGCACCAGATGGCAGCGCTCGTGTTCGCTGCGACGATCGTCATCCAGGTCTTCCTGGCCGGGGTCGCACTTGCCAACCTGGGCGGATCGGGCGACTTCAGCGCACACCGCGAGTTCGGCTATACCGCGGTCGGGCTGGCCTGGCTCGTTCTCCTGTTGACGGGCCTTGCCGCGCGGCGGCCACGCGCGGAACTCGGCTTCGCGCTCCTTCTGCTGGTGCTGTACATCGTCCAGACGGCGCTGCCGAACCTGCGAAGCTCGGCTCCCCTCGTGGCTGCGCTCCACCCGGTGAATGCGCTGTTCCTGTTCGGCCTGGCGGCGTGGTATGCCCGTCGGACCGGGCAGATGCAGACCGCCTGACGAACCTGCGCCCGGAGGGTTGCCCATGTACCTGTGGATCGTGCTGCTCCACATCGTCGGAGCATTCCTGTTCGTTGCCTCGCACGGCGTCGCGATGTGGATGGTCAACGAGGTCCCCAGGCAGCGCGACTCCCGTCGCGTGGCGGCCTTGCTCGACCTGTCATCGACGAGCCTCACCGGGGTCTATGTCGGCCTGCTCTTGCTCCTGGTCGGCGGGATCTGGGCCGGCGTGGAGGGCGGCCACTTCAGCCGCGGCTGGATCTGGGCTGCGGTCGTCGTGCTGGTCGTGATCATCGCGGCGATGTATGTGGTCGCGACGCCGTTCTTCAAGGAGCTCCGGACGGCACTCGGGCAGCGGACCCAGGGCCTGGCCAAGGACGCCCCTGACCCGACGCCACTGTCCGAAGAGGAGATCCTCGCCATCGCGGCCCGGACGCCTGTCGCCGCCCTGAGCGCCATCGGCTTCCTGGGACTGTTGATCATTCTCTGGCTGATGGTCCTGAAGCCCTTCTGAACGCGGCCACGTGGCTCGCCGTCGGAAGACGGGAGCCGCAGGTGAGTGGGTGGGCGCCTGGGCCGCCCGACCCACGCTACTCCCCGCCGACGATTCGCAGCCGCGGCGCCTCGACCGGCTCGGCGATCGACGCGCCGGCACCAACCTCCCGGTCGGTCTCGGCCGGGCGGGCCAGCCCGTCGCCTTCGGCCAGCAGCGCCTCGATCGCAACCGCCCCCACCGGCCGGGCGTAGAGGTAGCCCTGCCCGTAACGGCAGCCCAGCTCGATGAGCCAGCGGGCCTGCTCGACGTGCTCGACGCCTTCGGCGACGACCTGCAGCCCCAGCGTCCGGCCGAGGTCCACGATCGCGCGGGCGATCGGCGAGATCGCCGTGCCGACCGGCGAGACGAACGTTCGGTCGATCTTCAGGATGTCGATCGGAAAGCGCTCGAGATAGCTGAGGGACGAGTAGCCTGTCCCGAAGTCGTCGATCGCGAGGTGAACCCCGAGGTCGCGCAGCGCGCCCAGCCGGGCGATCGTCGCCTGGGTCCGCCGCATGAGTCCGCTCTCGGTGATCTCGAGGATCAGTGTTTGCGGGGGGAGGCCGGTCTCGTCGAGGATGGTCCGGACCGTCGCCACGATGTCGTGCTCGCGGAACTGGCGGGCGGACAGGTTGACGCTGACGCGCAGGTCGGTCCGGCCGAGCCGGATCTGCCAGTCGCGGGCCTGGCGGCACGCCTCGCGCAGGATCCAGCGACCGATCGGGACGATGTCGCCGCTCTCCTCGGCGAGGTCGATCCAGTCCGATGGCATCAGGACCGGCCCGTCAGGCGGCTGCCAGCGCACGAGCGCCTCGACCGCCTCGATCCGGTTTGTCGCGAGATCGACGATCGGCTGGTAGTCGAGACGGAGCTCATCGCGCTCCTCGACTCCCCGAAGCCGCCCGGCCCGCTCGGCGCGCTCGGCGGCGCCATCGCGGAGCGCCGGGCGGAAGATTTCGGCTCCGCCTCGCGACGAGCCCTTGGCGGCGTACATCGCAACGTCGGCATTGCGGAGCAACTCGTCGGCCGTCTCGTTCGCCGCTCCGCCGAGCGCGACCCCGATGCTCGCCGCGATCCGGACCTCGGCATGGCCGAGGGACATCGGCTGGCGAAGCGCCTCGGCCAGGCGGATCGCGACAGCCAGCGCCGCGTCCTCATCCTCGACGTCCTCGATCAGGATCGCGAACTCGTCGCCGCCGTGGCGGGCCGCCGTGTCGGACGGCCGGAGGACGTCGCTCACGCGGCGGGCCGCGAGCGCCAGGACCTCGTCGCCGCGGTCGTGACCGTGGGTGTCGTTGAGGGTCTTGAAGTCGTCGAGGTCGATGAACAGGACCGCGAGCTGTGAGCCGGTCCGCCGGCTGCGCGCCACGGCATGCTCGACCCGGTCGCGGAACAGCACCCGGTTCGCGAGGCCGGTCAAGCCGTCGTGGAGCGCCTGGTGCCGGATCTCGTCGTACAGGCGGGCGTTCTCGAGGGCCATCGCAGCCTCGCCGGCGAGCATCGTCGCGAGCTGGACCGCCCGACTCCCGAAGGCGTTCTTGCGGACCGCGGTGACCTCGACCAAGCCGATGGTCCGGCCCGCGGCGACGAGCGGGATCATCGCCATCGTCCGTTGCCCGATCGAGTGCAGGTACGCGACCTCCGCCGCGTCGGCCGACGGGTCGTCCACGTCGATGAGGAGCGGTTGCTGCTCGAGCAAGACCCGCCGCGTCGCCGGGAAGTCGTCGAGAGGGTAAGACTCGTTGAGGGCCAGGCGTCGCTCCGGCGGGTCGTAGCCGAGGGTCACGACCAGGTCGGTGGCGCGATCCCAGTAGCTCAGGGCGCAGTCGTCGGCACCGACCGCCCGGGCGATGTGGACCGCGATCAGGTCGCCGACCAGCTGCGGCTCGAGGGTCTCCGCGAGATTGCCGGACATCGTGATGACGCTGCGCAGGTCGGCTGCAGTGTTTTTCAACCGCCGGCTGACCTCCCACAGGAAGATGATCAGGAACGCGTAGGCGAAGGTCAGGGTCAGGAAGGCGATCGACGACTGCAGGTCGGCCGGGATCCGGTTGGCCGGCGCAACTTCGGCGACGAGGACGCTCCAGGCGCCAACGAGCCCGCTCAGGATGAGCAATCTGAGGACGACCTGGCTGCTCACGAGCGGGGTCACGATCACGGCGGGCAGGATCGAGCCGATCGCGAGCGCCGTTGCCAAGGACGGCTGGAGGACGCCGCCGATCGCGATCACCGCGAGGGTCCCGACCGCGATCCGGATGAGGGTTCGCTCCCGGTGCGGGCCGGACAGGCCACCGACCCGGGTTGCGACCCAGGCGGCGTAGCCGACGGCTGCGCCACCCAGCCCGACCGCCCGCGGCTCCGCGGCCAGGACGCCAGCAAGCACCTCGAGCGTACCGATGATTCCGGCGACGAGCGAGATCAGGCGAATGAGGGCGGCGACGAACGCGATGTCGGCCGGCGCGGCGGGAGTTGGCTCCGACCGATCGGTGGCGATGCGTGTCGTGGCGTCGGGCACGGCCGGTCGCGGTTGCGCAGCAGAAACGGCGCCCGCCGGGGTCGTTGTCGGCCCGTCGCTGTCGGTGGGCGCCCCCGTCAGGGGCGAGTGCTCGGTCATCTCCGGCCAGCCTCGCACCGAACACCTGGGCCCGTCATCACCCGAATGAGGGAGTGGCCACCGCCGGTCGGGGGGGTCGCCTACACTCGGATCCGTGATCCAACCGACTCCCGTCCGGTCGTGAAGCTCGCCCACGTCCGGGAGCGGAATGCTCCATCGGGCGCTCCCTGGCGGCTGGTCGCAGCGCGGGGCGGCCAGGGCTCCCCGGGCTCCACGGGCGATCCCGACGCCTGGATCGACCTCGAGATCGCGCGCCGTCGGGCCGTCGCGGCCAACCCCAACCTCGCCCACGATCGGATCCTCCATCGTCAGCCCGTGACGACCCTCGATGATCATCTCGGGCGGGGCCTGCGGGCCGCGGCCCTGGCCGAGCTCGTGGAAGGCTTCGTCCCGCGCGGGGACCCGAGCGACCCGAGCGACCCGAGCGATGACGCCGTGCTCGACCCGGCCGACCTCGTCTTCGGCCCGCCGGTCCTCCGGCCGCCGAGCCTGCGCGATTTCTACGCGTTCGAGGGCCACGTCCGGACGATGTGGGAGCGGCGCGGCGGCGAGGTTCCTGAGACGTGGTACCGCCTGCCCATCTTCTATTTCAGCAACGTGTCGGAAATTCGCGGGCCGGGCGAGCCGGTCTGGTCGCCGGCCGCTTCGACCGAGCTGGACTACGAGCTCGAGGTGGCCGCCCTCATCGACACGCCCGCCCTCGATCTGCCGGCCGAGCGCGGCGATGACGCGATCGGCGGCTACACGATCTTCAATGACTGGTCGGCCCGCGACCTCCAGCGCGAGGAGACGACGGTCCGGCTCGGGCCGGCCAAGGGCAAGGACTTCGCGTCGTCATTCGGGCCGTGGCTGGTGACCCCCGACGAGGCCTGGCCGAGCGCGGACCGAGCGGCCGGCGCGACCGGCCCGGAGCTGTCGATGACGGCGGCCGTCAACGGCGTCGAGACGTCGCGCGGGCGCTGGGCGGATGCCCAGTTCTCCTTCGGGCAGATGGTCGCCAGGGCATCCGCCGATTCCCGTCTCCGACCCGGCGACCTGCTGGGCTCGGGCACCGTCGGGACGGGCTGCCTGCTCGAGGTCCGCGACGAGACCCTCGGCCGCTATCTCGAGCCCGGCGACGAGGTTGTCCTCCGGGTCGATCGGCTCGGCGCGCTCCGGACGCCGATCGTGGCACGGCCGATCGCGGGGCGCCCGCGGTGACCGGTCCCGGCACCTCCAACGATCGGGTCCACGTGCCCGATCTCCGCCGCCTGTCCCCGACGGGCCGGGTCGAGGCCTTCAGCGACGGCGTCATGGCGATCGCGATCACGCTGCTCGTCCTGGAGCTGAAGGTCCCCGCCCCGGCCGCGATCGGTGAAGGCGCGCTGTTCGACGCATTGGCCGCTCGCTGGCCCTCCTACCTCGCCTATCTGGTCGCGTTCACGACGATCGGGATCATCTGGCTCAACCACCACACGCTGATGGCGAAGATCGCCCGGTTCGATGCCCGGCTCCACTGGCTCAACCTCGTGCTCCTGCTCGGCGTGGCCACGCTGCCATTCCCGACTGCGCTCCTCGCGGACTACATCGCCGAGGGCGGCTCGAATGCGTCGGTCGCCGCCGTCGCGTACGGCCTTACGTCGACGGTCATGGCCCTCCCGTGGAGCTTCATGTGGCGCCACCTCCGCGACCATCCGGAGCTGCTCGAGCCGGGCTACGACGCCGCCCACGCGCGGATCGAGCTCCGGCGCGGGTCGCTCGGCGTTCCGATCTATCTCGCGGCGACGGCCGTCTCCCTCATCCAGCCGCTCGTCGCGCTGGCACTCTACGCCGGGATCGCCGCGGTCTACGCGATCACGAGCCAGGGCTGGACCGACCCGACCGATGCCGGGCCACCCGCCACCGGGCCACCCGACGCCGGCCCACCCGACGCGGGCCGACCAGACCCGGAGACAACCGGGTGAGGATCGTCAGCTCGGGCACCGCATCCCTGACCTTCCCGGCCCTGCCCGACGGGCTGGACACGCCCCGCGTCATCGTCGATCTCGCCCGGGTCGCGCGGAACATCGCCACCCTCCAGGACGAGCTGGATCGTCGCGGGATCGCCCTCCGGCCGCACGCCAAGACCCACAAGAGCATCGCCATCGCCCGGATGCAGGTGGCCGCCGGGGCGAAGGGCATCACCGTCGGGACCCTTGGCGAAGCGGAGGTGTTCGTTGCGGCGGGCATCACCGACGTCTTCCTGGCCTATCCGCTCCGGGCGGATGGACCCAAGGCCGCCCGGCTCCGGGCCCTCCACGCGGCCGCCCCGGCGCTCCGGGTCGGGGTCGACTCAGCCGGATCGGCCGCCGTCCTGGCCGCGGCGATCACCGGGTCCGACCGACCGCTGACCGTCCTCATCGAGGTCGATCCCGGCAACCGCCGGACCGGCGTGGACTCGCCCGCCGCCGTCGTCGGAGTCGCCCGCGCAGCGCGCGAGGCGGGTCTCGTCGTCGGGGGCGTGTTCAGCCACGGCGGCCACGGCTATTGGACCGGAGGAGCCCTGGACGCCGGCACGGACGAGGTCCGGGCACTGACCGCCGCCGCCGAGGCGCTTCATGCGACCGGGATTGCCTGCACGACGATCAGCGCCGGCTCGACGCCGACGATGCTGACCGCCGCCGCTGGCGCTGTCACCGAGATGCGCGCCGGGACCTACGTCTACGGCGATCGCCAGCAGTGGGCGCTCGGCGCCATTTCGGCGGACGGCTGCGCCGTCGCGGTCGCGGCCACGGTCGTATCGGTCCACGGCGACCGCATCGTGCTCGATGCCGGGGCCAAGGCCCTGACGAAGGACCGCGCCGACTGGCTGACCGGGTTCGGCGCCATCGTCGGCTACCCCGAGCTCGTCATCGAGCGAGTCAACGACTACCACGGCGTCGTGGCGGCGCCGCCCGGGATCGCCCGGCCGAGCCTGGGGCAGATCGTCGCCATCGTGCCGAACCACGTCTGTCCGGTCATCGATCTCGTCGACTCGGTGGTCGCGGTAGCGGCCGACGGTCGGGCCGAGGAATGGCGTGTCGACGCCCGCGGCCGGAGCGGCTGAGCGTTGGCCAGAACCGCCGCCGACCAGCGAATCGCGATCGAGCCCATGACCGCAGAGGACGGTCCGGCCGTCCTCGACATCTACGGCCAGGGAATCGCCAACGGCGACGCCACTCTCGAGACCGTCATTCCGGACTGGCACCACTGGAACGCGAGCCATCGGCGGGATTGCCGATTCGTCGCGCGTCTCGGCGATCGCGTCGTCGGCTGGACGGCGATCGGGCGCTACTCGCCGCGCGCGGTCTACGAGGGAGTCGCGTGGGAGAGCGTCTACGTTGACGCGTCGGCGCGCGGGCGCGGCATCGGCGGTTCTCTGCTCATGGCTCTCGTGCCGGCGTCCGAGGCTGCCGGCGTCTGGTCACTGCTCGCCGGTGTCCTCGTCGAAAACGCCCCAAGCCTGGCCCTCCACGAGCGCGCCGGCTTCCGGCGGATCGGCGTCCACGAGCGCCTCGGCCGGGACGCGACGGGCCGCTGGCGCGACGTGGTGCTCCTCGAGCGTCGGAGCGCCTCGGTCGGGGACTCGGCAGCCGCGCCGGACGGGTCGTGAGGGTCGGCGTTCGAAATCGGAACCCCGGGACGACATCAGCGCCTGCTTCGTGTTCCGGGGGACCACCTGGGCCCGGTGGCTACGCCAGCCGATAGAGCTGACGGGCACCGTGGAGGCCTTTGAGCTCGTGCATGCCGACGTCCTCGAAGACGAGGTCGGATCCGTCGACGAGGTCCCGGACCGTCGCCGACACGAGGATCTCGTTGGGCCCTGCGACACCCATGACCCGCGCCGCCGTGTGCACGGCGAGGCCCCGCAGGTCGTCGATCGTGACCTCCACTTCGCCACTGTGGACGCCGCACCGGATCGCCAGGTCCAGGCTGCGGGCCGCCTGGCGGATTGCGGTGGCCCCGCGCACAGCCGCCTCTGCCCCGTCGAATGCGGCGAGCAGACCGTCGCCCGTGGTCTTCACGACCCGACCGCGGCGGCGTTCGATCGCTTCGCCGGCGAGGCGATTGTGCTCGCTGATCAGGTTTCGCCAATCGCTCGGACCGAGGTCGCTCGCGATTCGTGTCGAATCGACGATGTCGGTCATGACGATCGAAGCGAGGACGCGGTCGACGGTCGTGTCTCGAGACCGGCCATACGTCCGCATCCCGGCGACGTCGAACCCGATCCATGGTGCGTCCCCGACGACCCACGCGTCATGTCCGGGCGGGATCTCCGCGACCTCGCCCGGGCCCGTCTCCAGCTCGGCGCCGTCCGCCAGCTGCATGCGGAGGCGGCCCGACACCGATAGCAGGACGTGATGGTGCTCGCACCACTCGGTTCCGGCGACGGGCTTCACCTCGGTCACCCAGCGCCAGCCGGGCTGGTATTCGAGGCGACCGATGACCAGGTCGCCGAGCTCCACGACCTCGGCAGTGCCGAGCGGGAAGCGGCGGACATCCGTCGAATCGCTGAACCGTCTTCGCTGCAGCCGCACCCTGGACACCCTCTTCGATCCGACCCGGGGCTGTCCGAGTGATCCTGCCACATCCTGCCGTCGCCGAACGGAGTCGGGGCGGACCCGCGGCATCGAAGCCTGCCGCCGGAGTGAACGTTCGGCCGGCCGCCTCCCGTCATCGCGGGTAGTCGCGGCCAGCTCGGCCGCGTCCGGCGATGGGGATCGGGTGGATCGAGACCTCGTCGAGCGGGCCCGCTCGGGCGAACGTGAGGCATTCACCCGTGTACACGCAGGTCCCTAGACTGGCCTCCTCACCCCGAGGAGGCCAGTCCCGCATGTATTACGTCGCCCGCGGCAGCATCCCCCGCCAACGCCACACCCAGCACCGCGCCCCCGACGGCAGTCTCTACGCCGAGGAGCTGTTCGGAGTCGAGGGCTTCACGGGCCGGAGCTCGCTGCTGTACCACGTGACGCCGCCGACCCGGACGCACAAGATCGAAGCGGGAGCGCGGGTCGTCCTCGAAGCGGCCGACGACGGGCTCCACCGCCATCGGCTGACGAAGACTGGCGCGGTCGAACCGAAGGGCGACATCGTGAGCGGGCGGATCCCGCTCTACTTCAACAACGACGTCGTGTTCGGAATCGTTCGGCCGGCGGAGGCCCAGCCCGAGGGCCGTTTCTACCGTAACGGCATCGCCGACGAGATGCTGTTCGTCCACGAGGGGACGGGCCTCTGCCGGACGATCTTCGGCGACCTTCGCTACGCGCCGGGCGACTACCTGGTGCTGCCGATCGGCACGACCTGGCGACTCGAGCCAGACGCCGGCTCCGGGCAGCGGATCTTGTACCTCGAGGCGCCCTCCGAGATCGAGCCGCCGAAGCGCTATCGCAACGACTAC
>JACDAH010000237.1 GCA_013695505.1 Chloroflexota bacterium
GTGGATCCCGATCGTCCTGCTCGTTCTCGTCGGGCTCTGCGTCGAGTGGGCGCTCTATCACCGTGACGCTGTCCTGCGGGCGTGGCGCGGCCTTGGCGGGCGCATCCGCCGGACCCCGGGGCGCGAGACCTGATGGGTATCGCGTTCGACGCTCCCCAGGCGCTGCTCCTGCTGATCCCGGCCCTCGGCCTGACGATCGCGCTCCATCTCGCCTCGCGGCGGCGGGTCGGCCTGGGCCGGCGCCGCCTGGCCGTGCTCCTGCGGGCGGTGGTGCTGACGTCGCTCGTTCTGGCGCTCGCGGGCTTCAGGCTCGTTCTGCCGGTCGACCGCCTGGCCACCGTGTACGTCGTCGACCTGTCCGACTCGGTCGGGACGGCCGGTCGGGAAGATGCCCTGGCGTGGGTTCGCGACAGCCTGAAGGTCATGCCCGAGGGCGACGTGGCGGGCATCGTCGGGTTCGGCCGGGCGGCGCTCGTCGAGCGGCTACCGGCCGAGGTCCGCGAGATCGACCGGATCGCGACGACCCCGGTCCGCTCGGCAACCGACATCGGCGCGGCGCTCCGACTTGCATCGGCCCTCTTCCCCGACGACGCCCAGAAGCGGATCGTCCTCCTGTCCGACGGCAACGACACGACCGGCTCGGGCCAGAGCGAGGCCGCCCTGGCTGCCGCCCGCGGCGTCCAAATCGAGACGCGGGCGATCGGCCTCGGCGCCGCCGACGAGGTCGTCGTGGAACGGCTGACGACTCCGTCGACCTCCAAGATCGGAGAGGAGATCGAGGCGTCGGTCGACGTCACGTCCACGGTGGCCCAGACCGCGACGATCCGACTCTTCGCTGACGGCGGTCAGGTCGCCGAGATGACGCTCGACCTCGTCACCGGCAACAACCACGTCACGTTCCTGGTGAAGCCGACCGAGACCGGATTCCATACCTTCCGGGCAGTCGTCGAGGCGGGCCGCGATACGTTCACCCAGAACAATCGCGCCGATTCAGACACGATCGTGAACGGCGAGCCGCGGGTCCTCGTCCTTGCGGGCGACGAGAAGGTCGCCAAGGAGCTCGTGGCGGCGCTCAAGGTCGAGCACCAGGCGGTCGATTCGCTGGTGCCGGAGCAGCTCGCGACCGACGTCGGAGGGTTGCTCGCGTACGACTCGATCGTCCTCGTCGACGTGTCGCGGCTGCGCCTGTCCGACGGCCAGCTGACCGGCCTCCAGCAGTATGTCCGCGACTTCGGGCGCGGCCTGGTGATGATCGGCGGCCCGAAGAGCTACGGCGCGGGCGGCTACACCGACACGCCGGTCGAGGAGGCGCTGCCGGTCGACATGGGCGTCAAGGATCAGGAGAAGCAGCCCGACGTCGCGCTCATCGTCGTGATCGACAAATCGGGCTCGATGGACGCGTGCCACTGCAACTCGTTCGATCGTGGCTCGGCCGGCGGCGGGTCCGGGATCGGCGGGGTCCGCAAGGTCGACATCGGTAAGGAGGCGATCCTCCGCGCGGCGGCCGCGATGACCGTCCGCGACCAGCTCGGCGTCGTCGCATTCGACGAGAGCGCCCACTGGGTCGTCCAGACCCAGCCGCTCGGTGGAATCAAGGACCTCCGCGGCGCGATCGGCGGTATCCAGCCGCTCGGCCAGACGAACATCTTCGCCGGCCTCGACCAGGCGGTGACGTCCCTCGAGGGGGCGAGCGCCACCCGTCGCCACATCATCCTGCTGACCGACGGCTGGTCGAGCTCCGGCCAGTACGACGCGATCATCGCCCGGATGAAGGCCGCCGGGATCACGCTCTCGACGGTCGGCGCCGGTGGTGGCGCGAACCCGTTCCTCGAGAAGCTCGCCAAGCAGGGCGGCGGCCGCTTCTACCCGGCTGTGAACCCCGCCAGCATCCCCGACATCTTCCTGAAGGAGACGCAGCAGGTCGCCGGCCAGCAGATCGTCGAGGAGCCGTTCCATCCGATCCTGACCTCTCAATCGCCGATCCTGCGCGGCATCGACGCCCTGCCCCAGCTCCTGGGCTACAACGGGACCACGGCCAAGGCCGCGGCGCAGACCGTCCTCGTCACGCCGCGCGACGATCCGCTCCTTGCCCAGTGGCAGTACGGGCTCGGGCGATCCGTGGCCTGGACGTCGGACTCCACGGGGCGCTGGGCCAGGGGCTGGATCGGCTGGACCGGGTTCACGAAGTTCTTCAGCCAGCTCGTCTCGTGGACGTTCCCGGGCGAGGAGACCGGCGGCATCGAGGCGACCTTCATCACCGAGGGCAACCAGACCAGGCTCCGCGTCGAGAGCGTCGCCGAGGACGGCTCGCCGCGCGACTTCTACTCCACGGCCGTGGCGGTCACGACTCCCGATCTGACGTCGAAGGCGCTGGGCCTGTCGCAGGTCGCACCCGGCGTCTACGAGGTGCCGCTCGGGGAGATCGACCCGGGCGCCTACGTGATCCGGGTGTCGCAGACGCGGCCGGGCTCCACCCCGCTCGGGCGGACGCTCGGCCTGGTCGCTCCGACCCCCGCCGAGTACCGCGTCCTCGGCACCAACGAGTCGTTCCTCGCGACGCTCCGCTCCGCGACGGCCGGCCGGGCGATCGTCGGGCCGGAGGAACCGTGGACCCACGATCTCAGGACGAACTCATCCTCGACCGACCTGTGGCCGACGCTGCTGATCCTGGCCCTGCTTCTGTGGCCGCTCGACATCGCGCTGCGGCGGGTCTCGGTCGGACGCCGCGAGCTCGCCGACGCGCGGCGCTGGCTGAGCGGCGGCTGGCGACGGACGATGGCGCCGCGGACGACCGAGGTCGCGGGAATGCTCGCGG
>JACDAH010000247.1 GCA_013695505.1 Chloroflexota bacterium
GAACGCGATGGTGCGGTCGCCAAAGCAGGCCAGGGCCTCGTAGCGGTTCATGGCCGCGAGCACGTCGACGGTCGGGTTCTTCGGGCACTCCACGCTTGCGCCGGCGATCCAGGGAGACCCGTCTGCGGAGTCGGCAGAGGCGACCCAGCCGATCGGCCAGGACCGGCTCGGATCAGACGGGCGCCATGCGGCGACCTGGTACCAGTCGTGATTGCTCGCCACGACCGGGCCGTCGATCAGGAACAGCCGATCGCCGATTGCGAGGAACGGCTCGAACTTGATCGAATCGGTGGTGGTCCGCGGCTGGGATCTGATCCGGAGGTTGGATGAGACCACCTCGGCGATCGAGTCGACGGCGACGGCCGGCGCGCCGCCGGGACCGACGACGGGCTGGCTCGGCTCGACCGAGGGAGGCGCGTCGCTGGCGACCGCCACATCCGATGCGACGGCCGCGCTCGGCGTCGCGTTCGGAGGGAACTCGGCGACAATGGTTGTCCTCTCCCGGAAGGCACCGCCCGCGGCCACTGCGACTGCCATGACCGATCCGATGACGAGGGCGGCCGCGAGGAGGATGAGCGGAGTGCGGCTCGGCGTCCGTCCGCCGGACAGCGCCGCGGCCATCACCTTCCGTCGCAGCGCGTCCGACGGCTCGATCTCCGGGAGGCTGGACAGCAGCCGGAGCTGGCGGCGATAGGCGGCCGCCCGCTCGGCACAGACCGGGCAGTCCTCGATCGCCTGGCTCAGGCGATCCGCCTCCTCCTGGCTCAGCCCGAAGTCCATGGCGGCAGATGCGAGGAGGAGGTCTTCGTGCTCGTGGATCACGAGTGCACCTCTTCCTTGACGAGATACACCCGGAGCTTCTCGCGGGCCCGGAACATCATCGTCCGGGTCGCCATCTCGCTCTTGCCGACGGCCTCCGCGATCTCGCGCCCGTTGAATCCCTGGGAGGCCATCAGCAGGGCTGCACGAGCGTCCGCGGGCAGGGTCGCGAGACCGGCGAGGAGGGCGCTGTTCGTCTCGCGACGGAGCGTCTCGACGTCGGCCGGCGCCTGGTCGGGCAGGCTCCGAACGCTCCGGAGGAAGCGCTGGGCGACGGTCACGCGTCGGCCCCGGCTGGTGGCAAGGTTGGCACAGACGCGGAACAGCCACGCAGGCGTGTTGTCCGGCGTCCGGCCGGCGCCAAGTTCCTTCACGAGCCTGAGGAACGTCTCTTGGACGAGGTCGTCGGCGACATCTCGGTCACGGGTCATCGCGTATGCAAAGCTCGTCAACTTCCCCGAATGCTCCTCGAAGGCGCGCATCACGATCTCGGCGTTGGCGGCAACGACGGATCGCGCATCGACTGGAGCGAGGGACGGTTCGCTCGAGAGCGGGCGGATGGCGTCCTCCTCCATAGGGGCGACGACGCGCTTCGGGTGCGATTGTTACAAGCTGTTACAGATGGCGGCTCGCTGGGCTGATCATGCCCTGCCGTGAACCGGTCGTGCGGTCAGGCAGGACCGATCATCCGCCAGAACGCGGCGCCGAGCCGCATCTCCGCGGCTCGCTCCATCACGGGCCGGTAGAGGCCCACGACGTCCTCGGCCTCGGCCTCGATCGTCTCGATCCGACCTTCGACGAGCAAATTCGCCCTGACGTGGGCGCGATCGTCGACGGACGACAGCTCGATGTCGTCGACGGCCAGGCCCGCCCCGAGCACGCGCTCGAGGTCCTGGCTGAGCCGCTCGGCGAATCGCTCCTCCGCGTCGTTCATCGTTCGCTCCTTCGCGCGTTCGTCAGGACGCCTCGTCCGGGTCGTTCGGCTCGTCCGGCCCATCCGGCTCGCTCGCCAGCAGTCGCCGGAACCCGGCGGCGTCGAGGACCGGGACGCCAAGCCCCTCGGCCTTGGCCAGCTTCGATCCCGCCCCCGGTCCGGCGACGAGATAGTCGGTCTTCTTCGAGACGGAGCCCGATGGTTTGCCGCCCGCGTCGCGGACCGCCTGCTCCGCCTCGTCACGACTGTAGCCCTCGATCGACCCGCTGACCACCACCGTCTTGCCCGCGAGGGGTCCGGTTGCGGCCGATTCGCCGCCAGTCGGCGGACGCGGCGCGGGGACCTCCGGCTCGATCCCGGCGTCGGCGAGATCCTCGAGAACCGCCCGGCCCGGACCGCCCCTTCCGAACCACGCCGAGAGAGACGTCGAAACGGTCGGGCCGATTCCCTCGATCTCGACGAATCGCTCCGGCTCCTCGGTCGCGGTCTGTTCGAGGTGGACGGCCGCGCGGCGCAGCCAGTCGTCGCCCGGCGCGACCTCGCCGGCCAGCCAGGCGGCAAGCTCGATCGCCGTGGTGAACCCGACCTGGGGGATCCCGAGCCCGGCCAGGATCCGCTCGAGTGGTCGACGGCGCGACTTCTGGATGGAGGCGTGAAGGTTTTCGGCGCTCTTCCGTGCGAAACGATCGAGGCCCTCGAGATCCGCCACCGCCAGCCGATAGAAGTCGCCGCGCCGCTTGACGAGGCCCGTCTGGAGAAGCTGTTCGAGGACCTTCCAGCCAGCGCCCTCGATATCCATTCCGCCGCGCCCAACGAAATGCTGGAACTCCTGGGAGACGCGGGCCGGGCAGGCGAGATTCGGGCAGTAGTGGCGGACTGCCCCTTCGTCCTGGACGATCGTC
>JACDAH010000269.1 GCA_013695505.1 Chloroflexota bacterium
GACCTCGCCCTCGAGCTCGAGTGGCTGATGCGCACCTCGGGCGCGGAGGCCGTCGCCTTCGAGCCCACATGCCTGGTCGGCGCGAACGCTGCGTTGCCCCACGGTGCACCCTCGGACGTGCCGGTCCGGGCCGGGGCGGTCGTCCTCTTCGACTTCGGCGCGCAGGTCGGCGGCTATCGCAGCGACATGACCCGGACCGTGTTCGTCGGCGAGCCAACCGAACGCGATCTCGCGGTATACGAGCTGGTCGCGCGGGCGCAGGCCGCGGCGATCGCACACCTGGAGGCTTGTGTCGACGGCGAGCTGGCCCTGCCGTCGGGTCGCGATCTCGATGCGATCGCCCGCCAGCTGATCGAGCGCGACGGGCGCTGGCCGGCCTTTGGCCACGGGCTCGGTCACGGGATCGGGCTCCAGACGCACGAGGGGCCGACACTGAGTGCGACCGCCCTCGATTCGCCGCTGCCGTCGCCAACGGTCTTCTCGGTCGAGCCCGGGATCTATCTCGAGGGCGAGACCGGCGTCCGCATCGAGGACCTGATCCTGTTCGACGCGGACAGCGGCCGGGTCGAACGCCTGACGATGTTCCCCCGCGAACCGCTCGTCGTCGGGGGCTGACCGCCGGTCCGCTACAATCGGGGCCCGAACGCGAGCATGATCCGCCGGTTTCGGTGCGCCCCGCTCGGCGCCCGCCGGACATCCCAGGAGCCCATCCCGACATGATCAGCACCGGTGAACTGAAGAAGGGCGTCGCCATCGAGCTCGACGGCGAGCTCTGGCAGATCCTCGACTACCACCACATCAAGATGGGCCGCGGCTCGGCCCAGGTCCGGATCACGCTTCGCAACATCAAGCGCGGCCAGACGGTCGAGCGCTCGTTCCAGGCGGGCACGAAGTGGCCGCGGGCGTCGATGGAGAAGCGGCCGGTCCAATTCCTGTACAAGGACGGCGACGACTATCACTTCATGGACAACGACACGTACGACCAGTTCGTCCTCACGACCGACCAGCTCGGCGAGGCGGCGAGCTACATGAAGGACGGGATGACCCTCGATCGGACGAGCTACCAGGGCGAGACGATCGGCGTGGAGCTGCCGGTGACCGTCGATCTCGTCGTACGCGAGACCGAGCCTGGCTTCGCCGGCGACACCCAGACCGGCGCCCGCAAGCCCGCGGTCACCGAGACGGGCCTCGTCGTGACGGTCCCGATCTTCGTGGAAGAGGGCGACACGATCCGAGTCGACACCCGGACCGGGGAGTACCAGACCCGGGTCTGACGCGGCCGCCGTTTGGCGCGTCCTCGCCGCTTGGTGGTCCGCCGGCCCGACCACTTGACCCCGAAGGCCCACGCCGCCCGGGTCCACGCCCCCGGCCCACGCCCGCGCTTCCGGCCCACGCCCGCGGACGTGCACGCGGTGCACCTATCGGGCTCCGTCGACATGGCAGCCAGAGTCTGCCGCGCTTGACGAAGGGCCCAGGCCGCTCGACGTGTGCACCACACGCACCGATCGGTCGGAATCCAGGCGAATCGTGTTCGATAGGTGCACCGGTTGAGAATCCTGAAGATCTCGCCATCAAAGCAGGATGATCGCGCTCGCCGAAGAGCACCGGCCGCTCCTGAGCGCCGCGATTGCCTCGCGGCCCGGCATCGGGAAGGCCCCGGCGAATCCGTCCGCGCTGAGTCTGAGCACGCCACGGTTGTGGCGAGTGTTGGCGACCAGCAGGATCATGCGGTCGACGCCGTCGTCGCGCATCTTGAGAGCGACCCTTCGCTGAAGCGCCTGAACGTCCCGCAGCCGCGTCTCCGCCTCGACCGGGATGGACCAACCCCGCCCGGTGAGGACGCGATCCCAGGCGCGGCGGTCGCCGGGGACCCTCAGTGGGACCTCGTCGGCCGATCGGACGCTCGGATGAACCGCGCTCGTGAAGCGGCTCAGCAACGCGAGTTGCGCGACGTCGCGGACGGGTTCGGATCCCGGATATTCCCGCAACGGAAGATCCAGCCCGACGACGGCGCCGATCAGGGCAAGAGTCACATACGAGACGCTGGGCAGCCGTCCACGCTCGATCCGGCTGATCTGGGAGCGCGAGATGCCCACGACCGAAGCGACCTCGGCCTGCGTGAGCCCCGCCATGAGGCGCCCGTCCCGAAGTGCCTCCCCGATTCGCGTCAAGGTGCGTAGGGCGAGGTATCGGGCGCGATCGATCCGACGCTCGCGAGCTGGCACGGGGTCACGATGCCAGCCGCCAGTTACCTGTCGATCAACGCACCGCGCCAGGATCATCGATGAGCTCGCGAGCCGCGGTCGCCGCCTACCTCTTCCTCCTCGACGAGCCTCTCGCGGCGGCAGGATCTAGGAGAGCAACGAGAGCCAGGTCTCCCGTCGAGCATCCGCTCGGTGCCCGACGATGACTGGCACCGCCTCCGAAGCCCGCGCCGGTACCATGGCGGCAATGGACGATCGAGCGCTACTGCCGGGCTGGGACGCAAGCTCGGACGGACAGCCGGACCCGTCGGTGCCGACCGACCCATCGGTGCCGACCGACCCATCGGTGCCGACCGCCCGAGGGACCTTCGGGCTCCGCATCCTCAACGTCAGCGAGGTCGCCCGGGCGATCCGCGAAGCGGTCCGAGCCGATCCGCGCCTGACCGACGTGTGGGTCGAAGGCGAGGTCGGACGGGTGACCGTCAGCACGGCGGGCCACGCCTACTTCACGCTCAAGGATGCCCGCAGCACGCTCAACTGCGTCTGGTTCAACGACGACCGGCTGCGGTCGGCCTTCCAGCCGCAGGCCGGACTCCGGATCGTCGTCCACGGCCGGGTCGACCTGTTCGAACAGCAGGGCGCGGTCCAGCTCTACGTCGAGTCGATCCAGCCGGCCGGGTTCGGCGACCTCGCCATCCGTTTCGAGGCCCTCAAGGCCCGCCTGTCCGCCGAAGGACTGTTCGACCAGGCCCGGAAGCGGCCCCTTCCGCCGCGACCCACCTCGATCGCGGTGATCACGAGTCCCACGGGCGTCGTCTGGCGCGACATCGCGACCGTCCTGACCCGGCGCTGGCCGATGACGTCGGTGCTGCTGGTCCCGTGCAAGGTCCAGGGCGAGGACGCACCCGAGAGCATCGTTCGCGCCTTCGCGCGCCTGGAGCGCTGGGTGACCGGAGCGGCACGCGAAGGTCGCGCAGGCGAGGTGCCCCAGCTCACGATCCTCGCCCGCGGCGGCGGCTCGCTCGAGGACCTCTGGTCATTCAACGACGAGCGGGTCGTCCGGGCGGTGGTCGGCCATCCGCTGCCGGTCGTCTGTGGGGTCGGCCACGAAGTCGACGTGACGCTGGCCGACTTCGCCGCCGATGTCCGGGCCGCCACGCCCTCTGCGGCGGCGGAGCTGGTCGTCCCCGATCGGGCCGACTGGATGGCCGCCTTCCGGCGGGCGGGGGAGCGCACGGCGGCGGCCGTCGGCCGCAGGCTGGAGGCAAC
>JACDAH010000285.1 GCA_013695505.1 Chloroflexota bacterium
GTCGTGGCCCTGGCGGTGAGCACCATCGACGGCGACGCGGACGAGATCCTCGCGCTCGGCGTCGCGCCCGTCTGGCGCCGCCAAGGCCTCGCGACGCGTCTGCTCGCCGAGCACCTCGCGGCCGTGCCGGACGGTCGATCCGTCCGGACGACCGTCGTCGTGGCCGAGCGCGACGTGGTCGAGCCCCTCGACCAAGGCTTGCGAATGGACATCGCCCGCCGCTTGCTCATCCGCGCCGGCTTCCAGGTTACGAGGGCCCCCGACCCGCTCGGCCGACTCGATCCAGCGGCGGTGGTCGGCTGGCGCGCCTGACCAGCGTCGAACCCGCGCCGGGGGGCTGGTGTGCAACCTCTTCAAATCGAACGGGTGGTCGAATTGCGGCCAGAGGCCTATACTCCCGACCCCGTGGCCACCGACACGATCCCGCCCGCCGCGTCCCGTCGCCGGCCCGCCGGCGGTGAGCCCGCGGATCCGCTCGCGCCGTTCTCGCCCGCTGTCCGGGCCTGGTTCGAGAGCTCCTTCGCCGCCCCGACCCAGGCCCAGGCCGAGGGCTGGGCGGCCATCTCCGGCGGCCACCACACGCTGATCCATGCCCCGACGGGCAGCGGCAAGACCCTCGCCGCCTTCCTCTGGACACTGGACCGGCTGGCCACGACCCCACCGCGTCCGCCGCCCACCAAACAGAACCCCGGCAGCGTCCGCGTCCTGTACATCAGCCCGCTCAAGGCGCTGACCTACGACGTGGAGCGCAACCTCCGCGCTCCGCTCGCGGGAATCGCCCTCGCGGCCGGCCGCCTCGGCGTGCCGGCACCCGACATCACCGTCGCCAGCCGGACCGGCGACACCCCGGCCGAGGATCGTCGCAACCTCGCCCGCCGCCCGCCGGACATTCTGATCACCACGCCCGAATCCCTCTACCTGATGCTGACGAGCCAGGCGCGCGAGGTCCTGCGCGGCGTCGAGCACGTCATCGTCGACGAAATCCACGCGATCGCGGGGTCCAAGCGGGGCGCCCACCTGGCGCTCAGCCTCGAACGTCTCGAGCGTCTCGTCGGTGCCCAGGAGGGGAGCGATTCGCCGCAGCGGATCGGGCTCAGCGCAACCCAGCGCCCCCTCGAGCTGATCGCCCGATTCCTCGGCGGCCTCGGGCCCGACCGATCGGTCACCGTGGTCGATGCCGGCGCACGCAAGCCTCTCGATCTCCAGGTGATCGTCCCGATCGAGGACATGACGCGACCCGGCGAGCTCCTGCCCCTCGACGAGCAGCCCGGCGGCCCGGCGACGAACCCGGAGGCGCGGGTCAGCATCTGGCCGGCGATCCACCCCCGGATCCTCGAGCTGATCCGGGAGCATCGCAGCACGATCGTGTTCACGAACAGCCGGCGTCTCTCGGAGCGGCTGGCCCAGCGCTTGAACGACCTCGCCGGCGAGGAGCTCGTCCGGGCCCATCACGGTAGCGTGGCCCGCGAGCAGCGGATCCAGATCGAGGAGGACCTCAAGGCCGGCCGGAGCCCGGCGATCGTGGCGACGAGCTCGCTCGAGCTCGGGATCGACATGGGCGCGGTGGACCTGGTCATCCAGGTCGAGAGCCCGACGAGCGTCGCGCGCGGCCTCCAGCGCGTCGGGCGGGCGGGGCACCAGGTGGGGGCGCCGAGCAAGGGCGTGATCTTCCCGAAGTACCGCGGCGACCTCCTCGAAGCGGCGGTCGTCGCCCGCCGGATGCACGAGGGCGCGATCGAGGCGACCCAGCTCCCCCGGAACCCGCTCGATGTCCTCGCCCAGCAGATCGTGGCGATGACCGTCATGGACCCCATCACCGTCGATGAGCTGCTCTCGACTGTCACCCGCGCGACCCCATACGAGACGCTCAGCCGCGAGGTCCTCGAGGGCGTCCTCGGCATGCTCAGCGGCGCCTACCCGAGCGACGAGTTCGCCGAGCTCAAGCCGCGCGTGACCTGGGACCGCACGACCGATGTCATCGCCGGCCGCCGCGATGCCCGGGTCGTGGCGGTGACCAGCGGAGGCACGATTCCCGACCGGGGGCTGTTCGGCGTGTTCATGGTCGGCGAGGCAGGAACGCCCGGCCGGCGCGTCGGCGAGCTCGACGAGGAGATGGTCTACGAGAGCCGGACCGGGGAGGTGATCACGCTCGGCGCGAGCAGCTGGCGGATCGAGGAGATCTCGCACGATCGAGTGACGGTATCGCCGGCACCCGGCGTGCCGGGCAAGCTGCCGTTCTGGCACGGCGACGCGGTCGGGCGGCCGATCGAGCTTGGGCGGGCGCTCGGGGCCTTCGTCGGTGAGGCCGACGCGGACCTGGGGCGCGGGGCGAAGGGGCGGGCCAGCATCATCACCCGTCTTCGTGACCACCACGACCTCGACGCCTGGGCCGCCGAGAACCTGGTCGCCTATCTCGAAGACGAGCGAGAGGCGGCGGGCGCCCTTCCGACGGACAAGCGCATCGTCGTCCAGCGCTTCCGCGACGAGCTGGGCGACTGGCGGCTCGTGCTCCTGACGCCGTTCGGCGGCCGGGTCCACGCCCCGTGGTCGCTGGCGCTCGAGGCCCGCCTCGGCGAGCGGCTCGCGAGCGAGGTCCGCACGATCTGGTCTGATGACGGGATCGCCATCCGGCTGCCGGACGGCGACGATGTCGTCGCGATCGCCGAGGAGCTCCTGTTCCCGGATCCCGAGCAGGTCGAGGACATCATCGTCGGCCAGGTTTCGTCGTCGGCCCTGTTCGCGTCGTGCTTCCGAGAGAACGCGGCCCGCGCGCTCCTGCTGCCGCGGCGCCGGCCCGGAACGCGGACACCGCTCTGGCAGCAGCGTCAACGGGCGGCCGACCTGCTTGCTGTCGCCAGCCGCTACGGCAGCTTCCCGATCCTCGTCGAGACCTATCGCGAGGTCCTCTCGGACGTGTTCGACCTGCCGGCCCTCCGCGAGGTCCTCGGCGGCGTCGCCCGGCGCGAGATCGCGATCCACAGCGTCGAGACGCCGAAGGCGAGCCCGTTCGCGAGCTCGCTCCTATTCGATTACGTCGCGGCCTACATGTACGACGGCGACGCGCCACTGGCGGAGCGGCGGGCCGGCGCGCTGACCCTCGATCGCGACCTCCTCCGCGAGCTCCTCGGGCAGGAGGAGCTCCGCGAGCTGCTCGATCCCGACGCGCTCGCCGACCTCGAGCTCAACCTCCAATGCCTGGTCGAGGACCGCCAGGTCACGACCGTCGACCAGCTCCACGACCTCCTCCGTCGCCTCGGCGACCTGTCTGCCGACGAGATCGCCGCCCGCTGCGAGGGCGGCGCGGCCGCCAGCGACCCCTGGTTGACCGAACTGATCGCGTCGCATCGGGTCGTGGCGGCCCGGGTCGCCGGCGACGACCGCTGGATCGCGATCGAGGATGTCGCCCGCTACCGCGACGCCGTCGGCGTGTCCCCGCCGACCGGGGTGCCCGCCGCGTTCCTGGGTCCGGCCGTCGGCGCTCTCGAGGGTCTGCTGGCCCGCTTCGCCCGAACCCACGGACCGTTCCTCACGCCCGAGCCCGCCCGGCGCTGGGGACTGCCGATCGGGATCGTCGAGGACGGGCTCGAGCGGCTGCTCGACACCGGGACGGTCCTCCGCGGCGAGTTCCGGCCCGGCGGATCCGAGCGCGAATGGATCGATCCCGACGTCCTCCGCCTGCTCCGTCGTCGCTCCCTCGCCCGGCTGCGGCGGGAGGTCGAGCCGGTCGATCCGGCGGCTTTCGCCCGGTTCCTGCCGGCCTGGCAGGGAGTTTCCCGGCTCGGCGAGGGCCTGTCGCCGCTCCGCCAGAACGCGGCCCTCGAGCGGCTCGCCGAGGTCGTCGGCCAGCTCGCCGGCGTCGCCCTGCCGGCCTCGGTGCTGGAGCGCGACATCCTCCCCGCCCGGATCCCCGGCTACCAGCCCCGGCTGCTCGACGAGCTCGGCGCCCTCGGTGAGGTGCGCTGGGTCGGCCGGGGCAGCCTCGGTCGCGACGACGGCCGGGTCGTGCTCATCCGGCCCGGCCGC
>JACDAH010000296.1 GCA_013695505.1 Chloroflexota bacterium
CGCGATCGCAGCGAGGCCGGCCACCACCTGGCCGTCGGGTGTGTCGAGCGCCTCTGCCGCGCGAGCCGCGCCGAGCGGGTCGCGCATCAGCGCTCCTCGAAGGATCGCGATCGGATCGCGACGGTCCACGACAGGCACCGCCGCGCCATCGAGCCAGTGTCCGACGGCCTGCCGCTCGATCCGACACAGTGGCCCGGCGTCGGTGGATCCGAACGCCGTTTCTGCGCGCCGATACGCGTCGGCAGCGTCGGCCAATCGCCCGGTCGCACGCAGACGGCGGGCGTTGGCGAGGAGGAGCCACGGATCGTTCGCGACGATCGCGGGGGGCAGGGCGTCGAGCCAGGTGCTCGGCCCGTCTGCGACCACGCGTCCGTTGCTGCCGAGCAGGCGGGCGACCTCGTCCCAGTCCTCGCCGCGACACAACGCCACGACTCCTTCCGGCAGGACGCCGGACTCGATCAACAGCCCGCCGGCCACGCAGAAGCGCTCTCGGAGCCCGGCTGGCCCGACCTCCTCGAGCAGGATCGTCTGGAGATGGGAGCGGAGGACTTCGTGGTACCGGTACCAGCCGTCTTCGGGAAGACGCTGGATGAACAGGCGCCGCTCCTCGAGGTCCGCGAGCACCTCGCGGCTGTCCGACCGCCGGAGCAGGCAGTCGGTGAGCGGTGCGCTCAGCCGGCCGAGGACCGACGACTCGACGAGGAATCGGCGGAGCTCGACCGGGAGCTGGTCGAGGACGTTACGAGCGAGGTAATCGCGCATCTCGCGCGCCAGGCCCGAGCTCGCCCCGAGCTCGCCCAGGAGCCGCCGGCGCTCCTCCGGTGGCCGGCCCCGCGTCGCGAGGTGGAACAGCTGGAGGCCCGCTGCCCAGCCCTCCGTCCGTCGGGCCAGCCGGGCCAGATCCTCGGGCGGCAGGGGTTCCTCGTAGAAGTCGCGGAAGAGCCGCTCGACCTCCCAGGACCGGAACCGGAGGTCCTCGCCGGTGAGCTCGACGAGCTGGTCGGACACGCGCAGGCGGGACAAGTTGAACTGCGGCGGAACCCGCGACGCGACGACGATGGTCAGGGTCGGCGGGGCGTATTCGACGAGCCGCTCGAGGGCCGCTTCCGCGGGCGTCCCGTCGAGGGTGTGGAGATCATCGACGACCAGCAGCATGCGTCCGCCGCGCCAGCTCGCCAGGGCGTTCGCAGCTTCGGCGATCGACTCCCAGCCACGGGCGACACCCGGAAGATCGGGCGCGAGCGCGGCCTCGACGTGACGGATTAGGGCGGCCTCGTCGCTGTCCCAACCCTCGGCGCGGTACCAGCCGACCGGACCCGGTGCCCGTGCCGCGAACCGCGCCAGGAGGCTCGTCTTGCCCGAGCCGGCAGGAGCCACCACCAGGCCGAGCCGGTGCTGCCAGACGGCCTCGAGCCGGGCATCCAGCCGTTCCAGACCCATCGAGGGGACCTCTGGCAGCCGGACCTTGGTGACGACCACGGCGGCCCTCGAGCGGAGATCGCCTGGATTCTCGGCCGCTGCGCTCATGACCACTCCCAACGGCCGCGTAGACCGGCCATTGTCGTCCCGGGCGGACGACGCGTCCAGACCATCCGGGTCATGCGAGGGTGCTGCTGGAACATGATCCGGCGATGACGTCCTGGTCCTTCCGACGGCCTCTAGTCGTGATTCACGGCTGGCGCTGAACGACGAGCTGCCTGGTCGCTTCCGGGCCGTAGCCGCCGGTCGTCGTCAGAACGAAGGTCTGCGATGGCTGCGTGCAGTCGTACATGGCCGTCAGCCCGTTCGAGGATTTCTTGCCGGAGTAGGTCGCCTGGACCGCCCCGTCGCGCTCGAGCACCACGCCGGTCGCGGCCGCGATCTCGTAGCCGAACGCGATGCCAACGCTTCCGGTGTTGGAGGGACAGTCCGGCTGGGCGAGGGTGAATGACCGGATCCGGGCCCTCGCGGCGGTGACGGTCCGCGTTTTCGTGGCCGCCGGCCCGGATCCGCCCGTGGTCGTGAACGTGTAGGTGTGGCTCAACTGCTGGTGGCTGCAGGCGAACGGGACGTCGATCGCCCGCGACGTGCCCTGATATGAGTCGTAGATGCCCGGCCCGTCGATCCCGAGCGTCACGCCCGTTGCACGAGCGATCGACCAGCTGACGTGGATCGTTCCCGCCGTCGCGCCGGTGCAATCCTCGGTACTCGGCACGGACAGCGACAGGAATACCGGATTGGTGTTCGGAGTGGGCTTCGGGGTTGCCTTGGCCGTCGGCTTCGGGGTCGGCTTCGGGGTCGGCTTCGGGCTCGGGGTCGGCGTCGGCCCGGGCGTGGGCGCGGGAGTCGCGGTCGGCGGCGCGGATGCCGTGGCGGGCGGTGACGCAGCCGGGCTCGGCAGCAAGACCGGAGAGCCGTCGATCAATGACGGCAAGGCGCTTCGCTCGGCGGTCGTGGGCGGCGACGCGCCCAGCGACGAAGTCCCGCCTCCGACCGTCAAGCCGAAGATGACCGCGCTCGCCACTCCGACCACGATGGCGATGACCCCGTAGACCAGCGGCCCGCGACTCCCTGTCGGGCGATCCCCGGCTTCGGTCACTCGTCCCTCCTCGAAATGCGACACGGCGAGCCG
>JACDAH010000333.1 GCA_013695505.1 Chloroflexota bacterium
TGGACGAGCGTCGGGCCGCGGAACGTCAGCTCCAGCGTCAGGCCCTCCATCGTCGGCTCGGACCAGGTCTGATCGAACACGAAGTTGCCGAGTGCGTACCAGATCGGCTTGCCGTCGTAGACCTCCATCGCGCCGGCCCAGTGGGCGTGGTTGCCGATCACCATGTCCGCGCCGGCATCGATCGCGGTCCGGGCGAGGGTCTGCTGGCCGGCGAACGGGGTCGGGTCGTACTCCGTGCCCCAGTGAGGAAACACGATCACGACGTCTGCGCCCGCCTTGCGGGCGGCCCTGATGTCGGCCTTGACGACGCTCTTCGACAGGCGGGCGCTGCCGGCCTTTTCGCTGCCGGCCGTGTACGAGCCGGCGATCGTGTCGTAGGCGAGGAACGCGACCCTGACGTCGCCGGCCTCGAGGATCGCCGGCTTGCGGGCGGCGGTGATGTTCTTGCCGGCGCCGCTCGACCGGATTCCGTGCTTCTTGAGGTTGGCGATCGTCTGGAGGATCCCGTTCCGGCCGGCATCGCCGATGTGGTTGTTGGCGAGCCCGACCCAGTCGATCCCGGCCTTCGCCAGGCCGGCGATCAGCTTCGGGTCGGCCGAGAAGACCGTCCCCGACGTGTGGTAGCGGAAGACGTTCGGAGCGGGGTTCTCGAAGTTTGCGATCGCGATGTCGGCAGACGCGATGAGATGGCGCATCGCGCCGGTGTCGCCGGCCCGGTTCAGACGCGGCAGCTCCCAGCCGAACGATGAGCAGCAATAGCGCGAGGTGATGTCAGCGGTGCCACCGTCGAACGGAAAGTCGGCGCCCTTGCCCTTGATCTTCAACGTCTCGGCCACGCCCCGGTCGAGCATGATGTCGCCGCCCGCGACGAGCGTCCACGACGTGGCCGGCTCGAAGATCGGCGTGTCGCTGCGCTGCGGCAGGCTGGCCGTGAGGCCCCAGGCCGCGACCGTCTTCACCGCGTCGACGCCGAACAGCTGACGGTTGCCCCAGCCGAGCGCCCGGACGCCCGGCCCGACGGCATCCGCCCGGAGCACGGCGAGCCGCTTGCGGTGAGCGGCGAGGTCGGTCGTGACCTTTGCCGCGCTCTTGGCCAGGACCAGGTGGGCATCACTGGCCGGCCGCTCGACGCCAAGACCGGCCAGGATGGCGTCCGCCTCGCGGGAGACGAGCTCCAGGCCATCCCAGGTCGCGCTGGTGCCCGCGAGGATCGCCCGGATGTCGTCGCGGCCGATCGCCCCCACCGTCGTCCGGTACTGGGCGACGGGCACGATCGGGACGTCCGCGAGGGGCGCGTCGACCGGTGGCTGGCTGGCTGGTGGGGGTGCGTCGGCTGAGCCATCGGGCTCGGCCGAAGGGCCGCCGGTCGGGTTGACGGAGCCTGATGCCCGGGCGACGGAACCCGGGTCCGGCGATCCGGACGGCTTCGTGGCGGCGCCCCAGCCAAGCGCCGAGACGCCGACGGCGAGGACAACCGCGCCGATGGCGACGAGCAGGGTGAGGCGCTTCACCGGGTCGATGATGCCATGGCGGGTGGGTGGGCCGACACGCGGAGACCCCGAGCGCCGGGCAGAAGGACGCCCCGTCCGGGCGGGCGGACGGGGCGTGGGTAGATGCGAAGGATGGCGGACCCGACCGGATTCGAACCGGCGATCTCCAGCGTGACAGGCTGGCATGTTGGGCCGCTACACCACGGGTCCAGTTGCGGCGAGTGCGGAGGATAGCAGAGGCAACGACGCTTGTCGTCAGATGCCAAGGGTCCGCCCGGCACGCTCAGCGACCGACGAGGAACGGGATCTGCCGCTCCGACGGCCGCCTATACTTCCGCGCGCCGTGACCGTCTTCGACCTCCGATCCGACACCGTGACCCAGCCGACAGCCGAGATGCGCCGGGCGATGGCCGCTGCCGAGGTCGGCGACGACGTCTGGGGCGAGGACCCGACCGTGAACGCGCTCGAGGCGCGCGCCGCCGAGCTGCTCGGCAAGGAGGCCGCGGTGTTCGTGTCATCGGGCACGATGGGCAATCTCGTCTCGCTCATGGCCCACGTCCCACGCGGCGGCGAGATCATCGCCGGCGCCCAGAGCCATATCGTCCGGGACGAGGCCGCCGGGCATGCCGTCGTCGTCGGAGCGAGCGTGCTCCAGCTGCGCGACCGGCCGGACGGGACGCTGGATCCCGCCGAGGTCGCTGCCGCCTTCCGCGACCCGACCGACCCTCATGAGCCGACGACATCGCTGATCGCGATCGAGAATGCCCACAGCCACTCCGGCAACCAACCGATCTCGCTCGCGGACACCGAGCGGATGGCGGCCGTTGCCCGGGGGCGGGGCGTGCCACTCCACGTGGATGGGGCACGGTTCTTCAACGCCGTCGTCGCGCTCGGGGTTCGCGCCTCCGACCTGGCTCGCCCCGCGGACTCGGTCACGTTCTGCCTGTCGAAGGGGCTGGCCTGCCCGGCCGGTTCGGTCGTGACCGGATCGGCGGCCTTTATCGGCCGGGCCCGCAGGGCGCGGAAACTCCTCGGCGGTGGGATGCGCCAGGCCGGGGTCCTCGCGGCGGCCGGGCTGATCGCGCTCCAGGACGGCGACGCGGGGATGATTGCGCGCCTCGCCGACGACCACGCCAACGCCCGCCGTCTCGCCGAGCTGCTCGCAGAGCTGCCCGGGGTCCGGTCGCCCGGCGACATCGCCCAGCCCGGTGGCGACCACGAGCCGCTCGACCCGGCCCGGGTCCGGACGAACTTCGTGCTCTTCCGAGTGGCCGCGGACCGCGCGGCGTTCCTGGCGGCCGCGGAGGTGCGCGGTGTGCGGCTCGACTACTACCCCCACGGCCAGGTTCGGGCGGCGACCAATAGCGGGATCGCGGCCCGGGACGTGGAGGCCGTGGCCGCGGGGATCGCGGCGGCCCTCGACGAGGTCACCGTCCGCCCGCAGGTCGCCGTAGGACCCTGAGCTCCTTGCGACGCCGTGGTTCGGCTCCGCCGGACTTTGGATCGGAAACCGTGCAGGGGCCTGAACCAGGTTGCCCTGCCGTTTCCGGTAGCCGAGTAACGGCGAAGCTGGCGGGGGCCGCCGACGCCCGAGTGCGCGCCGGCGGCGGGGTGCCGGAGAGCCTCGCGATCGCCGAGGCAAGGTCCTCGGCAGCGGGAATATGCGACTATTGGAAACGCGATGGAGGTATCTTCGGGGCGGCGGGCTCGCGTCGAGCGGGCTCGAGCGGGCTCGCGCGGGCGTTGGACTGATGCGCCGTTGGATACTGCCTCGTGCGCACTGAGCCCGATGTCGACCGGGCCGCGCTCCTTGCGGTCCTCCGCGACCGGTACGGGTTCGATGTCGCCGAGTTGAGCTTCGTCCCGTTCGGGACGGACTCCTGGAGCTACGTGGCGGTACGTCAAGACGGCGACCGGGCGTTCGTCAAGCTCTCGCGCGTCGCCCAACCTGGCGCACGCCCGGGATCCGGGATCCCGCTCATGGCCGCCCTCGCCGACGGCCTGGTCCCGGTCCCGCGCCCGATCGCCGATCGCGACGACGGCTACCTGAACGTCGTCGACGGCTTCGAGGTCCAGGTCCTCGAGCATCTCGCGGGCGACAGCCTCGAGAACGAGACGGCGTGGCCCGATGACCTCTACGCTTGCGTCGCCGAACTCGTGGCCGCCGTCCACGCGAGCACGAGTTTCGTCGCGCATCTTGTCGGCCGGCGCGAACGGTACGAGCTTCCGTTCATCCCGACGTTGGCAGGGACGCTGGTTGCGATCGCCGATCGGAGCGCCGCCGGCGACACCGAGACGGTCGCCACGCTTCGCTCGATGCTGGCGCCCCGGATCAGCGCGATCCGGGCCGCGATGGGCCGCCTCGAGGAGCTCCGGTCGACGGCCATGACCGGCGACCGGCTTGAGGTCCTCTGCCATACCGACATCTGGGGCTCGAACCTCATCCGTTCCGCCGATGGCAGCCTGCACCTGCTCGACTGGAACGGGGCGCTCATCGGTCCGCCGGAGCACGACCTGTTCATGTTCGGCGGCACGACATTCTTTCCCGCCGAGCGGTTCGGCTGGTTCCTCGATCGATACGAGCGCTCCTTCGGGCCGGTCCATCCCGATCCCGACATCCTCGGGTTCTACTTCTACCGGCGCAACCTCGAGGACCTCGCCGGTTGGGTTGGCTCGATCGCCGACGACCGGATGGAGGCCATCGGTCCGGCGGCGACGATCCGCGTCGTGGCGGATCTGCTGGCCGAGATGCCGCTGATCGAGGAGAAGATCCGACGCGTCCGTGCTTCGCTGGCGGGACGGGACCGCACGCTGACGGAGCCGTTAACGGACGGTTAGCGCGATCCGTCCCGATCGGCGACACTCAGCGCCTCCACCGGGCCCTTCTCACCCGGCCCTCGTGGCGCTCCCCGACAGGTGCGGATCGGGTCGCGCCAGCCGGCTCCGAGCCCCTGATCCAGGAGAACGCATTCGTGACCGAAACTCTGCAGGACGTCGTCCTGACCCGCCCCGAAGCGGCTGGCGGAGCCCGACCGGGTCCGCTGGACGAGCGCTTCTACGACCTCGTCGAGAGTCGCTTCCGGCGGATCGTTGCCGATAACCCGCTGGTTGGGACATATCTCGGCATCCACACCGAGGATCACCGCCTCGGCGACGGGACCCGCGACCACGTCCTCGCTCAGCTCGCGGCCGAGAAGAAGCACCTCGCAGCGATCGAGGCCCTCGACGACGGAGGCCTCTCGTCCGAGGCCAGGTTCGAGCGCGACCTCGAGCTCCACAACGTCCGCCGTCAGATCTTCGACACCGAGGTCGTCCGAACCTGGGAACGCCGTTCGACCGCCCTCGACGTCATCGGCGACTCCCTGTTCCTCGTGTTCGCCCAGGACTTCGCCCCGCTGTCGGAGCGTCTCGACGCGATCGCCAGCCGGCTCGAGGGTGTGCCCACGTTCCTCGAACAGTCCCGCGACCGCGCTGTCGTTCCCCAGGTCCGCGCCTGGCAGGAGCTCGAGATCGAGTCCGCCGCCGACGTGCCGTCGTTCTTCGACGAGATGGTCACGGCCGGCAGGGAGCTGCCCGATGCCGAGCAGCGCCGGCTGGCGACGGCGGCCGACGCCGCCCGCAAGGCCATCGCCGAGTACTCCGGGTGGCTCACCGAATCGCTTGCCCGCGGCACCGACGACTGGGCTCTCGGCTCCGAGCGGTACGACGAGCTGGTCAACCTCCGGGCCTTCGACGGACTGGATGCCGACGCCATCCTCGAGATCGGCGAGGACCAGCTCGAGACCCAGAAGGCCGCCCGCATCCGGGCCGCCGCCGAGATCGACAACCGCTCGACCGAACCGGAGGTCATCGATCGCCTGAAGTCGGACCATCCGAAGACGTTCGAGGAGGCCCTCGACGCCTATCGCGACGTGATGCTCCGCTCGCGCCACTACCTGATCGACCACGACATCGCGACGGTCCCCGACGACGAGCGGATCGAGGTCGTGCCGACGCCGGACTACCTCCGCAACGTCATCCCATTCGCCGCCTACTTCTCGCCACCGAAGTTCGATCCGAAGCCAAAGGGCATCTACATCGTCACGCCGTCGGTCGGCGACGACCCGAACGCGATGCGTGAGCACAACTTCAGCTCGATCAGCAACACGAGCATCCACGAGGCGTACCCCGGCCATCATCTCCAGCTCCACGTCGCGAACGGCCACCCGTCACTGACCCGGCTCCTGACCGATGCCCCGGAGTTCGTCGAGGGCTGGGGGATGTACTCCGAGCAGATGATGCGCGAGGAGGGCTTCGACGCAGCCGCCAACTTCCGGCTCAACATGCATACGGACGCGATCTGGCGGGCCTGCCGGATCATCCTCGACGTCAAGATGCACCGCGGCGAGATCGCCGTCGACGAGGCGATTAGGTTCCTCGTCGAGCAGACGAGCTTCGAAGAGGCCAACGCCCGCGCGGAGGTCCGCCGCTACACGTACACCCCGACCTATCAGCTCTCGTACCTGCTCGGCAAGGTCCTGCTTCTCGGGCTCCGCGACGACGAGCAGGCCCGGCTCGGCAGCGCGTTCTCGCTCCGCGACTTCCATGACACGCTGCTCCGCAACGGCTCCCTGCCGATCAGCTTCCATCGACGGATCCTGACCGAGCGGATCGCGGCCGGGACTGCCGGCGGAGCGGGGGCGGGATCCTCGAGCGGGGCGCACCGGGCCGCGCGCGCCTGACGTGCAGGTCATCCCCTCGATCGATCTCGACAAGGGCCGCTCTCGAGTCGTCTTCTGGCCCGGCGCCTCGACCGGCGTCGGTGCACCGACGGACCGCCCGGAGCGTATCGCGGAGAGCTTCGTCGAGCGCGGCGCCAGGCTCATCCACCTCGTCGACTTCGACGGGGCGCGAACCGGCCGGCCCGGCAACCTCGAGGTGATCGGGACGATCGCCTCGCGGATCGCGATCCCGATCCAGGTCGCCGGCGGAGTCGACAGCGCCGACGGGATCCGCCTGGCATTCGCAGCCGGCGCGACCCGCGTCGTGACCTCGATGGCGATCGCCGACGATCCGGCCGGCCTCGCCGAAGGGCTCCAGGTCGCGGGTGCGTGGCTGGCGGTCGGGCTGGACCCGCGGCCCGAGCGGCTCGCCGCGTTCCCC
>JACDAH010000373.1 GCA_013695505.1 Chloroflexota bacterium
CGCCGAGGCAATTCCCAGCGTGGCTGGGCAGATCGTGCCGCCGGCTGGCTGGCTGGCTGGGCTGTTCGACGCAGCACGGCGGGTCGGCGCAGTTCCTATCGCCGACGAGGTCCAGGTCGGGTTCGGGCGCGTCGGGTCGGCTGTCTGGGCGTTCGATGCGCAGGGCGCTCTGCCCGATATCGTGACGATGGGCAAGCCGATCGGCAACGGCCATCCGCTCGGCGCGGTCGTCACAACGCGGGCCATCGCGGACGCCTTCGCCAATGGCATGGAGTACTTCAATACGTTCGGTGGCAACCCGGTCTCCGCCGCGATCGGACTGGCCGTCCTCGACGTGATCGTGGAGGAGGGCCTCCAGGAGCATGCCCGGGTCACCGGGGAGCGGCTAATCGCCGCCGTGCGCGAGCTCGCGACCCGTCACGAGCCGATCGGCGACGTCCGCGGGATGGGCCTGTTCGTCGGCTTCGAGCTCGTTCGGGATCGGGGGACGCGGGCGCCCGACGCGGATCTCGCGACCGAGCTGGTCAATCGCGCCGCCGAGCGCGCCATCCTCATGAGCACCGACGGCCCCGACCACGACGTGATCAAGATCAAGCCCCCGATGGTCTTCTCGGCCGCCGACGCCGACCGCCTGGTCGAGACCCTCGACGCGATCCTCCGCGAGATCGCCACCGGCTGATCCGCCGCCAGCCGGCGGAGACAGCTCAGCTGGCCGGTGCTCCGCTCGGTCCGCCCGCCCGGCGCAGGGCCTGGACCGCCGACAGCTGCTCGTGGAACTCGGATCGGACGGCGTTGATATCGCCGAGCTCGAGGTCCAGCTCGCGAGCGATCTCGTTGATCGTGCCGGCCTCGGGAGCCGTGATCGTGCCGTCGACGGCGCTGACCGCAAAGCAGCAGCGCAACAACGCCAGCCGCTGGGCCGGCGTCGAGATCGAGCGGAACTCACGGGTCACGACGAAGTCCTCCGTCCCGCCGTTGACCTTGGCCTGGACCTTGGCCATCGAGACGACGAGCACGGCCTGAGCGCTATCGAGCCCGCCGTACTCGACTGCGAACCTCTCCATCAGCGTGGTCTCGTCGTCACTGATATCGAAGTCGGCGTTGGCGGCCCTGCTCATCACGTAGGCGAAGCAGGCCAGGAAACGCGCCTCGGCGGGTGGCAGAGCCTCGAGCCGGGCCACGATCCGGCGCGCCGTCGCCGTCTCGGCGGCGGAGTCGGGGAGGGGAGCGGCGATGTCGCCGACGGGCAGCCGCGGGTCGGGTTGGGTTCGGTCGAGGCCGAGGAAGCGACGGAACATCGAGGATCTCCTGCCAGCGGTCGTAAGCGGGATGGTCGGGCCCGACCGCGACGAACGTCCCGCGGCCGTGGCCGTGACGACGCCATCGGATTCGATCTCGGCCTCGACGGTCGCCCGATCATCGGCCGAAGCGACGATCCATGCCCGGAGGTCGATCGGCCGGTCGGACGGTGTCGGCCGCCGCATCCGGATGGAGTACTCGAGGGTGACGGTCGTCGGTGGATGGTTCGCGCCGCGGGCAGCCATCAGGTGCCACGCGGCGGTCCAGTTGGCATGACAGTCGAGCAGGGTTCCCAGGATGCCGCCGTTCACGACCCCGGCGAACGCCTCGTGCTCGGGACGCGGCACGAACCGGGCGACGAGCACGGTCAGGTCCGTGAGGTCGGGCCGGCTCCCGATGTGCAGCCCGACCGGGTTGGCCGGTCCGCACCCGAAGCAGCGTCCGTCCGGTGCGAAGCGTTCCTGAAGGCTGGGATCCGACTCGGCGATCATTGTGCCGAGTATCGCAGTCGTACTCGGACCAGGCGGGTTGGGCACGACTGCGCTGGGCGCGGCGCATCCGGCCTTCCCGGATCGGCGATCATCGGCGGTACGAAGCAATCCTCGGAGGCGATCCATGCAGGTGATGGTGTTCGGCGCGACGGGCGCGATCGGTCGCCCGCTCGTGGCGATGCTGCGCGCTGCCGGCCACGAGGTCGTCGGGACGACGCGCTCGGTGGATCGAGCGGAGGAACTCCGCGCGGCGGGCGTCGAGCCCGTGGTCGTCGACGCGTTCGACGCCGGTTCGGTGCTGGCCACCGTTGCCGCAGCCCGGCCCGACGTGATCATCAACCAGTTGACCGATCTCGCCGCTGGGTTCGACGACGCTTCTCTCCGACGGAACGCCCGGCTCCGGATCATCGGGACACGCAACATCGTGGAGGCGATGCTCGCGGCGGGCGTTCGGCGGCTGCTCGCCCAGAGCGCCGCCTGGCTCTACGCACCGGCCGACCATCCCCGGACCGAAGACGATCCGCTCCGCAGCGTGGGCGTCGACGACGCTGTCCTGCCCGGCATCGTCGAGCTGGAGCGCCTGACCCTGACGACGCCCGGCGTCGACGGCATCGTCCTTCGCTACGGCTTTCTCTACGGCCCCGGGACCGTGAGCGACCGGCCGCAGGACCGGCCGCCCGTCCATGTCGCAGCGGCCGCACGGGCCGCCTCGCTGGCCATCGACCGCGGCGGACCCGGGATCTACAACGTCGTCGACGATGGCGCGGATGTCTCGAACACGCGCTCCAGGAACGTACTCGGCTGGGCGCCGACCGAGCGCTGAACGACGAACATGAGAGCGCTGGCGCCGAAGATCGGAACGAACCCGTCGGTGGCTGACCTCAGCCAAGGCTGCTTCGACCCGTTCACCCGGACGGCGGCTACTCAGACGCGGCGAGACTCGCGTTCGGAGTGCCGGAACGAGCGACGAGGGAGTAGGGCCGCCCGCGCACCCATACGCGCTCGACCTCGATGCCGCGCCACCCCTCGGGCATCGTGGGTGGGCGAGCCGGCCAGGTCTCGGGTTCGCCGGAACTCGGGCGGAGGCCGGTGAACCCGTACAGGAGTCCCGTCAGGTAGCCGCTCAGGTTCGCGAACATGGGGGACGCCCGCGGCCGGTCGTCCCTGGACCGCGGGTACTCGTCGGGTTCGAGGAACGGCTCGTTGATGAAGTCGCCATACCCGCGCTCGAGCAGGCGGCCGGCCAGAGCAGGTTCGCCGGCTCGAGCTGCGTACACCGGGAGCAGAGCGCTGAGCATCGGCGCGCCGACATAGAGCGGTGCCTGCTCCAGCGCCGCGTACCGATAGGTCGCGAGCTCCGTTTCGGGATCCGTCTGATAACCGAGCGGGAACAGGCCTGCCGCGCCCTCTGGAACGCCACCCTGCGGCTCGGAAAGGCGGGCCCGATCGTGATTGATGATCGCGCCGCGTCGCCGGTCTCGAGGAAGGACCAGTCGCGCGGCGATCTGCCCCCACAGGTCGGGCGCCGGCTCGTCGATCATGGCGGCGCAATCGACTGCCGCCTCCAGCGCGAGAGCGGCGGACATGTTCGTGTAGGCGTTGTTGTCAACCGACGTGTAGACCTCGCGCGGTCCGACGGTACCGAGGATCTCGTAGCCGCGCCGCGTTCGCACGACCCGCGACACGATGAACTCGGCCACGGAGCGAAGGACGGGCCAGGCGATCCGTCGGGCGTAGTCTCGATCTCCCGTCGCGTTCACATACCCGGCGAATGCGAGGGCGATGTCCGCGCTGACGTGATCCTCCGTGTACGGCCGAGCGCCTGGTGTCGCCTCTTCCCCGTGCTGGGGACAGCTTTCCCACGGATACATGGCGCCGCGCCAGCCGTGAAGGGCGGCGTTGTGGTGCGCCGAGGCCAGGTTCCGAAAGCGATAGTCCAACAGGGCGTGGGCGGCGTGCGGGGCGAGGAGGAGCAGCGGCGGGAGCGTGAACGTCTCGATGTCCCACATCACGTGGCCGTGGTAGTAGTGGTAGGTCGGCCAATAGGCGAGACCGAACAGCGATGTGCTCGCCAACGACGCGGAGTGCGTCGAGCTGAGCAGGTAGAAGACGCTTGCGTCGGTGATCGCCTGCCAGCGCCGATCGGCGCCATCCAGGACGATCCGGCCCGTCCAGAGCTCGTCCCATTGGCGGCGGTTGTCGCGCCGCAGCCCGTCAAGCGTCAGCTTCGCGCCGAGCGCCGCGATTCGCCCCGCCTCTTCGTCCGGTCGTGCGTGCGACAGGTCCGGAACCACGGCGCTCAGGAGGCTGAGCCGGTAGCGCCGATCCCGACGAGCCCGCACCCGGTAGGTGGTGGAGAATCGGCCGCGATCGTCGCGCGTCGCAGTCGATCGCTCCGCCCCGGCATCGCCTGCGAATGCCGTCGTGTATGCAAGGCCCAATGTGGCCAGGTTTCCACCCGAGTGCCAGCGGAGGCGGCCGTCGACATCCTCATTCGGGCCCTGGTCCTGGGGCTGGGGATGATCGTCCTCGAAGCCGGGCACTCCCGACGCGTCCAGCCCCGCGGACAGCTCGATGTCGGCAGCTCCATCGACGGTGACGGTGACATCGAGGGCGGCCAGGCCCGGGACGGAGCGGGAGCAGAAAACGGTGGTCTCGACTGTTGCGGTCGTCCCGCTCGACCGGAATGTCCAGCGCGTCACCAGCTCGCCGACGGCGAAGTCGTACTGCTGGTCGATGAGCCCGACCCATTCGGGAGCCGTCGAGGCCCACACCCCGTTGAGCGAGACGTCGGCCGCAAGGATGTATGGCGCTCGGCCGAGGCCCTCGACGCCGTCGTCGGGAGAGATGCCGGCGAAACCGCTGACCGTGGTGGTCCCGGGGAGGTGGGGGAGACTCGCGAACCGAATGCCGATGACCCCATTCGACAGGTAGGGCGGGAGCCGTGCCGGGAGAAGTGCCCGCACCGTGCCCGGGCTCAGCGGCGTCGGCATCAGCTCGCCTCGAGCCGCGACCCGGTCTCCAACCGCTCGCCGGCTTCCCGGTTGCGCGAGCCCCGCCGGTCAGCCATGACTGGGATCCGCTCAGCGGCGTCTGGCCTCGGCACGTCAACCCCCACCACGGCTGCGTACACGCACTCGTAGTCGTCGAGCATTCTCTCCACGGAGAAACGCCCGACCGCCCTCTGTCGGACCTGCCGGCGGTCGAGGAACGTCGCCCGCTCGACCGCGAGGACCGCCTCCTGCAGGTCATCGACAAGGAAGCCTGACCGACCGTGCTCGATGATCTCCGGCAGGGCGCCGGCGCGGCGTGCGATCACGGGGGTCCCGGTCGCCATCGATTCGATCGCCACGAGCCCGAACGGTTCAGGCCAGGCTCCGAGCATCACGGTCGCCAGCGCACCCGCGTACAGCTCATCTCGCTGCCCCGGACCGACCTCACCGAGGAATTCGACGACGCCTTCCTCGATCGCCGGGGCGACGACCTCATCGAAGAGCTCCCGCTCCCGCCGATCGTAGACCTTGGCGGCGACCCTGAGGGACAATCCGGTCGCCCTCGCAAGCGCGACGGCATCGGCGACGCCCTTCTCGGGAGCAATCCGGCCAACGAAGGCCAGATAGCTTCCGACGGTCGTCCCGAAGGGCGCGCGAGCGAGGTCGAGGCCGTGCGGGATCGTGGCGACCCAGTTCGCCCGCGGAGACCAGCGCCGCTGACTCTCGCTGATTGCGACCAATGGAACGTCACAGAACTCATCGAGCAGCGCAGGGTGGCCCGCGACGTCCAATCGGCCGTGGAATGTCGACACGACGGGGGTCGGCGACCATCGAGCGAAGGGCAGCCCCATCGTCTCGACGTGCGAATGAATCACGTCGAACTCGCCGGCTCGGGACCAGGCTTTCGCGATCGTCAGGTTCAGGTAGGAACCGAGGTCACCCTCGTAGCCCGTGGCCCAGAGGCTCTGTGGGATCGTGGGCACGAGCTCGCAATCGACCTGGGAGTCGCCGGGGGCAAAGAGCGTGACGTGATGTCCGCGCCTGTGCATGCCGTCCACCAGGGCCGCCACGATGCGCTCCGTACCCGCGTACCGAGCGGGCGGGATGGGCAGCATCGGCGGTGACAGGACCCCGATCCGAAGCCTTTTGGGGCGTGTGGCGCGCTCCCCGATCCGCTGCACGCTCGACCCTCCTGCTGACATGGACCCAACGACGGCCTGGAGATCGCCCCTCACGGCAGACGCCGCGCGCCAGGCGGGTGGGCACCCTGTCACTGATCATCGGAGGCCATTCGGTCGTGCGATAGGTTCGGGTCCGGACGTTTCGATTCAGGGACGTTGCGATTGCCGCCCCCAGGTGACCCTCACCTCGCTCGGGATGCTTCCACGTCTCAGGAGGTCGCTGACGCAGACTTCGACCCTCGCGCGAATCGCGGCAGGACGTCGCGTGCGTAGGCCTCGATGAAGCCTTCCTGGTCGGACCCGACCTGGTGGACGTAGACGTGATCGTAGCCCGCGTCGACGTACTGCTGGACGGCGGCAACATGCCGATCCATGTCCGGTCCGCACACGACCTGCTCGGCAATCATGTCCTCCGTCACGATCTCCGCCAGCTGCTCGAAGTGCTTCGGATTCGGCAACTCCTGTCCGGACTCCCCGGGGATCGCAGCGGTCGGCCACACCCGGTGGGCGGTGTGGCGGGCCGCCTTCACGTCCTTTCCCCAGCACACGGTCAGCTGTCCGTAGCGCGGTCGCTTGCCAGTTCCGGCGCGGTCGAACGCCTTGAGCAGGTCCCTCTCCGGCGCGGTCCCGATGAAGCCGTCGCCGATCTCGCCGGCCAGGGCTGCGGCCCGCGGCCCCGACCCGGCGACGTGGATCGGCACGGACTTCTTTGGCAGCGTGTAGATCCGGGCGTTCTCGACGGTGAAGAACTCGCCGTCGACGCTGGTGACTGCGCCGGTCCAGAGCTCGCGGATGATCCCGATGGCCTCGCGGAGCATCCGCGCTCGCACGTCCCAGTCCGGCCAGCGGTCACCGAGGATGTGCTCGTTGAGGTTCTCGCCGGTCCCGACGCCTAGGAAGAACCGCCCCTCCATCATCGCGCCGGCCGTCGCCGCCGCCTGGGCAATGATGGCGGGATGGATTCGGATCGTCGGACAGGTGACCCCCGTCCCGAGCTCGAGAGTGGTCGTCGCCTCGGCGATCCCTCCGATGACACCCCAGACGAACGCGCTCTGGCCCTGGGCCTCGACCCACGGATGGAAGTGGTCGCTGATCAACGCGAAGGGGAACCCGGCCTCTTCTGCCAACCGGGCGTGACGGACAAGGTCGCCTGGCCGATGCTCCTCCGAGGAGAGGGCGTAACCGATCCGAACCATGTCAGGACTTCCCCGACGTCTTGGGTTCGCCATGCTCGGCGCGCTGCTTGTTCACCGTCCGCGCGGCCCGCTCCTCCAACTTCTCCTTGCTGACCCCACGGTCCTCGTGGGAGTCCTTGATGTGCTCGTACTGGCGTTCGCGCATCGGGCTGGATCCAGCGGGCATCGGGCGATCCTCCAAGTTTGGTTCGCCCCATCCTCGCCCCCGGGCGCTGCGAAAGGCCACACGTCGACGGCCCTGGGATTGCGGACTCATCTCGGCTTCCCAAACGAGCTTCGACGATGCGGAGGGTTGGGTGATGCGGGCCGTCTCGGCGGACGAATCTCGCTGTTCGACGGCGGTCGTGCTCGTGGTGCCGAAGATGGGATTCGAACCCATACGAGGTTGCCCTCAGCGGTGTTTGAGTGCGTCACCGGGGGTCCGTTGGCGTCCGCTGGCGTTTTATTTGTGCGTGCATGGCGTTCTAATCCCGGCGGCCGTCCGCCCCTGTACGGGTGCGAAGGTGCCAGCCAAGGTGCCAGGGATCGCCATGGACTCGGCTGGACGTCCATCGCGGAATGTGATCGCGGGTCGGCATCCGGAGCGGCGGCCGCCCGCGACTCGAGAGTGGTCGCTTTCTGCCCGGGCACTGGGCGAGTCACGACTCGAGACTGATCGGCAGGACGACGAGCGCCCCTTGCACAACTGTCAAGTTAATCCCCAGTCCGTCAGTTCGGGGATGGCTCCGCAGCCTGATTCGCCAGCTGTTCGGTTAGTCCTGAAAGCGCGTCGAATGTCGGCCGGAGCCCCACGCGTTCGATCTCGTAGGCGATCAAGAAGGGGACAGGCTCGCGGTGCGGGCCGCGGGTCCACACGATGACCCGCGCTGCGTCAACACCGGCGAGGTCCTGACCGGCACCAGCCCCTCGGAGACTGGCGTCCAAGCGACCGAGGGCGACCAGGCACTCGGTTGACAGCTGGGATCGGTGGTGCGCCTGCGCAACACCAAATGGCAAACGGCAGACTGGGGTATGACAACGCGCATCCGGCGTCTCTACGATCGTCAAACGGATGCGTTGACGCGCGGTTTGCTTACGGTCGCCGATCTGCCGCGCCGAGCTAATGGCGAGACCCACCACTTGTCGTTCGGGAGGGTTCCATGGACCGTCGGCGTCTTCGTTCGCGGGTCGCACTATCCGGTCTCCTCAGCGGCCTGATCGCGCTGCTTGGCGTCCTCATGCCAGCGTCAACGCTGGCGGCCACGCCCTCGCTGGCAGGCGAGAATTTCTCCGGACTCAACCCCCAGGAACTGCAGGTCAGCTGCGACCCGTCCGGTACCTCGACCTTGACGGTCCGATCGTCGGGAACCGCCACCGGTCCCTATCCGGGGCCGTACACCGAAACCATGACCGTGACGATCGGTGCGCAGAATGGTGACGACTTCTCATTTGAAGGCGTGCACGCGCTGTTTGGCCCGGTCGTGACGGCCCAGGCCACCTTTTCCATCAATTCCTCGGCCGGGCAGGTTGACGGCACGAAGACCTTGGTCGGCACCGGCCTTGGCGTCTGCGTCAATGGTCAGGTTGTGACCGGTTCCAACTCGGGCGTGACCAGCGTGACCGGGCGGTTCCTGGTTTTCACGGTGATCACAAGCTACGAGGCTCGGATTGTTGCCCCCGACGGGACCTACATCGATCGCGGAAGTGCCCAAACACACTACGAGGATGCAGTAGTCGCGGTCTTGAACGGCAGCGGACAATGTTGCATCGTCACGGGGACCGACGGCTTCTCCGAGTTCTTCTATGGGTCAACCGGTGTTGTCCCGGCCGGGCCTGCTTCAGTGACACTGACCCCTCCCGACGCCGTGAACACGGTCGGCACAAACCACACCGTGACCGCCACCGTTACCAACGCCGGCGGAGGGCCGGTTCCCAACGCAACTGTCCTTTTTTCGACGTCCGGCTCGACGTCGGCCTCCGGCTCCTGCACCACTGACGCCAACGGTCAATGCAGCTTCACCTACACCGGGCCGCAGCTCCCGGGTGCCGACATCATCACGGCTTGCGCCGACTCGAACAAGAACGGCGTGGTCGATGTCGGTGAGCCGTGCGGCGAGGCGACCAAGGCATGGGTCCTACCGACCTCGACCGCGGGCCAGACGACCGGTGGGGGCCAGACCCTCAACAGCGCCGGCACCGACAAGATCGCCTTCGGCTACAACGCCAAGAGCACGACCAACGGGCTGAACGGCAACTGCACGGTCGTCGATCCATCGCCGGCCACCAACGTCAAGGTCAAGTGCCTTGATGTGACCTCGCTCGTTCAAACCGGCACCCATGCCACCTTCTTCGGCAAT
>JACDAH010000392.1 GCA_013695505.1 Chloroflexota bacterium
GACGAGGTCCTGGCCCTGGCCGAGCGGCTCGGCGCGCCGGTGGTTACGACGTGGAACGGCAAGGGCGCGATCGACGAGACCCACGAGCTCGCCGGCCAGACGATCGGCGACACCGGTTCGACAGTCGGCAACTCCCTGACCGCCAACGCGGACGTCGTGATCTCCGTCGGCCAGCGCTTCACCGACTGGTCGGCGTCGTCGTACCGAAAGGGCGTGACGTTTGCGATTCCGCCGTCGAAGCTCGTCCAGATCGACATCGACCCGCGTGAGATCGGCAAGAACTACCCGGTCGAGGTCGGGCTGGTCGGTGATGCCAAGGCCGCGCTCGCGGACCTCCTGGCGTCCCTCGGACCCGGCGGCGGCGCGGCCGTCTACCGCGACACGGACCACTTCGCGGAGGTCCAGCGACTCAAGCGCGACTGGTCGGCCCAGATCGAGATCAAGTCCGGCTCGACGGCCACGCCGATGACGATGGCCCGCGCGGTCCGCGAGGTCCAGCGGGCGACGAAGGACGACGCCGTCGTCGTGACCGGCGCGGGGCTGCCCCAGGGGATGGTCAAGCAGCGTTGGGTCACCCGCCACCCGCGAACGCACCTCACATCGGGCGGCTTCTCGACGATGGGCTTCACGCTGCCGGCCGCGATCGGCGCCCAGCTCGCCCTGCCCGAGCGCGAGGTCGTCGCGGTCTGCGGTGACGGCGACTTCCTCCAGACGATGCAGGAGCTCCAGACAGCGGTTCTTGCCGGCACCCCGGTCTGCACGATCGTCCTCGACAACTCCGGCTGGATCAGCATCAAGGGCGGCCAGCAGAGCTTCTTCGGCCGCTCCGCCTGGACGGACTTCCTGACGCCGGACGGCTCGACCTACTCACCGGATTTCGCCGCCATCGGCGCGGCGTTCGGCCTGCACAGCGAGGCTGCGATTCACCCCGATGAGGTCGAGCCGGCCGTCCGCCGGGCGCTCGCATCGGGCGGGCCCTCGCTCGTCCACGTCAAGGTCGATCGCGATCTGGCCGTCGCCGGCCCCGACAAGACGGGCTGGTGGGACGCCCCAAGCCCGCCCAATCACCCGGAGGAGCACGGCCGCTGGCTGGCCGGCCGGGCGGAGGAGCAGCACCAGTGACCGTCGCGCCTCCACCGGCGAGCTTCGTCGACCAGGCTGCCCGGCTCCGTCGCCGCCTGGCCGTCGGAGGACCGCTTGGCGGTGCCCCGATCGGGACGGTCCCGATCCTCTGGAACAACGTCGACATCGAGGAGCTTCGGCTCGGGACGCCGGCCGAGGTTATCCTCGACGACATCGCCCGGACCGGCTACGACGGCTGCCAGCTGGGGCTGGGATTTCCCGAGGGAGACGAGCTCAAGTCGAGCCTCGCCGCCCGCGACCTCCGGCTCGCCGAGGTGTACGCCTCGATCCCCGCAACCATCAACGGCCCCACGCCGAGCGCCCTCGACGACGTCCGCCAGCGTCTCCGCCTCCTGGTCGCCGGTGGCGGCGAGGTCTTGTGTGTCGCGTTCGACGGATCGCCGGACCGCGATGGGTTCGCCGGACGAGCCGCCGATCCGGCCACGCCGCGCCTGTCCGACGCTGGCTGGGCAGCAACCATCGCGCTCCTCGAGGCGATCGCGGCCGAGACCCGTGCCGCCGGTGCCCGGATCGCGTTCCACCCGCACGCCGGGACGTACATCGAGACGCCCGACGAGGTCGCGCGGCTGGCGGGCTCGATCGACGCCGTCACCCTCCCCTTCTGCCTCGACGTGGGCCACTACACGGTCGGCGGTGGTGACCCGGTGGCGGCCCTGCGGCGGCTCGCGGACCGGGTCACCCATATCCATCTCAAGGATGTCGATCCAGAGGTCCTCGCCGGTCTCCGGGACGGTTCGATCCCAGGCTTCGGCGCCGCGATCCGCCAGCGGCTCTTCACCGAGCTCGGCAGCGGCGCCCTCGATCTCGACGGCGTTCTCGCGGTCCTTGCCGAACGCCGATACGGCGGCTGGCTGATGGTCGAGCAGGACAGCGGCTGGTCACCGC
>JACDAH010000396.1 GCA_013695505.1 Chloroflexota bacterium
CTGGAGGATGGCGGCGGCGATGGTCCGGACCGCGCCGGACGGGCCGGCTGAGCCACCGCCGGTCGGTGAGGGCGACGGCGATGCGGTGGCGCCCCCGAGGTGCTTCATGTCGCCGGGGCTGCGGACCCAGACGCGATAACCATCCTCGGCACCCTTGCGGCTGGCGTGCTGACCGGCGATGCCGACCAGCCGGAGCTGATCGCCCACCGCCACCGACCCAACGGTCAGACCGGCCGACGCATCCGCCGCGATCCGGACCGGTCCGTGGGCGGTGGTGATCGTGAAGGCGAGGTCGCCGCTGGTCGACTTGACCGGCCGGCCCTGGGCGACGCCCTCGACCGTGACGAGCCGTGCCTCGGTCGCCTCGCCGAGGCTCGCGCCGTCGACGGGAGCCGGTGCCGGAACGGCCGCCCTTCCTGTGGCCCGGAGGCCGGTGATCGTCCGAAGCTCGGTCTGGCCGTACGGGTCGGCGATCGCGCCCGTCAGCTCGATCCTGGTCCCGATCGTGGGTCGGACGGCCGAATCCGGCAGACGGACGACGATGCCGGCCGTCGCGTCCTGGATCGCGATCAGGGGCGGCGTTCCGAGAAGGCCCGCCTCGGCCGTCACCACGCCGCTGACGGTGACCCGGCTGCCGACCGGCGCCAGGCGGGCGCTGGCCAGTGGAACGAGGGGCGCGGGCATTGGAGTTGCCGTCGGGGTGGGAGTCGGGTTGGGGGTCGCGGTCGGGCTGGCGGTTGGTCGTGGGGAGGTGCTCGGCGAATTGCTGGGAGCGCTTGACGCAGTCGGGGTCGGCGTCGGCGCCGTGGATTGCGTCGGCGTTGGGTTCGGAGTCGGGGTCGGCACGGGCGCGATGAGAACCAGCTCGCCGGGCAGCGTCGCGTGGAGCCGGTAGCCGGCGAGGCCGGTCCCGCTGCTGTCGCGCTGTCCAAGCGGGCCGCTGGCCCGGATTCGGTCGCCGGTCGTGACCGTCTGGCCGGCAAGCGCAGCCGCAGACACGATCACTCGCAAGGGACCGCTGCCATCGTCGATCGTCACGCCGAGGCCGTCCGCGAGCGCGCCCGGCGCCTCGGTGACGGTCCCTTCGACCGCGAGGCGGAGGCCTTCGAGCGGCTCGCTGGCGCCACCGGTCGTGGTTCCGATCGCTTGGGGCAGGTCCGCGCCGCCGCCGATCGTGACGGCCGCCCCCGCAACATTCAGCACGCGGACGTTGAAGTACGAGCCGAGCGTGCCCTCGACGTCGACGATCGTCCCGGCCGGAATGGTTGTGGGGAGCGACGCGTCGAGCCGGAGTGCGATGCCCGCGGTGCCGTCCTGGACGAACCCGATCCGGGCCGAATCGATCGCGCCGAGGTTCGTTGTCAGGACTCCCGCGACGCGGACACGCGTGCCATCGGGCATCGACCTGGCATCGACAATCGCCGTGACGGCTGTCGGAGTCGCGGTTGGAGCCGGAGTCGGGGTGGGCGCGGGCGACGGCGAAGGCGTCGGGCTCGAAGTCGGAGTCGGAGTCGGTGTGGGCGCGGGCGTGGGAGTGGGAGTCGGAGCCGGAGCCGGAGTTGGCGTGGGAACGGTCGAGGACGTCGGGCTCGGAGTCGGAGTCGGAGTTGCACTCGGAGAGGCCGCTGGCGTCGGCGTCATCGTGGGCGTGGGGAGCGCGGTCGGACTCGGAGTGGGCGACGGCCATGCGCTGGGATCCGGCGTTGCCGGAGCCGCGAGGTTCTGCGGGTTCGGGACTCCAACGACAAAGTCAGCGAGGTTGTCGTTGCTGTCGGAGCCGTTCCCGTTCGCTCCGCCGGGCCGTCGCTCGATGCTCGATCCCGCGGCCGGTGCCGGCGTCGCACTGCCCTCGACGAAGGTGCTCGTCGCGTCGCCCCAGCCGACGGCGTCGATCGGCGATCCGCCGATGGCCCGAAGGACCACGGCCCCGCCGGTCGCGGCGAATCCGCCCGAATACGTGACATCAGCGAGGGCCGCATGGATCCCCGCCGCATTCGCGATCAGGATGTGGCGACCCGGATCGAGGACCCGTGACGCGGTCCAGGCGGCCTTTCGCGTGACGGTCGAGCCGGTTGAGGTGACGTACACGACCTCGAGCCCGGCAAGGTCGACCGGCAACGTGCCGGCGTTCGCGAGTTCGGCAAACTCGTCCGAGGCCGACGCCGCGCCGGTCTCGATCTCCGACACGACGAGCGTCGACGTCGGCCATGGAACGGCGGCCGCGATGCTGCGCGACGCGCCGGCGGTCGAGGTACCGGCCGGCCGACGAGCGGCGGTCGCGACCGAGGCGATGACCAGGACGAGAATCAGAGCAAACGACAGGGCAATGAGCCCCGCGCGTCGGGCGCGAAACATCGACGACCTCCCGGCGGGGTTGTCGGATCGTGGGCCGCGGGCGGTCGCGGTCCGGTGGAGCGGACCATCGTTGTAGCAGGCGCCCATCGACGGCGGTCCATCGACCGATCTCTCGGCGATCATCGGGCTCTGCACGCCGGATGCACGCCGGATGCACTCCCGATGAACGCCGGTTGCACTGCAAGTGCACCGTGAGTGCACCGAGCGCGATCGCAGCCCGGACGCCGACCGCGTACGATGCCGGGACCCGTCGCGCTCTCGAACCGATCCCGCGCCCCCTCTGCCCCGGGCGCTCACGACACTGGAGGAACCGTGGCCCGAGCGAAGCGAACCGACCGAGCCGAGGCCCGTCGTCGCCACCGCGCGACCTTCGCCGATCAGCCGGACCTCGATCCCGCCGCCAATGACGGCGTGCCCGACGCCCCGATCGCTGCTTCCGCTCGGGCCGTCGCGAACGCCGCACCCGCTCGATCGGGGCCTGCCAATCCCCCGCTCACCCGCCCGAGCCTCAGTGGTGCCTTCCGGTCGTCCTTCCGCCCGATCGACATCCGGGGCGACCTCCGGGCGCTCCCCCGACTCGTGACCCACTGGTCCTTCTTCGTGCCGGTGGTCCTGACGGGCCTGGCCGTCGTCCTCTTTCAGTACTTCCCGAAGGACGGGCTCGCCGCTGCGTTCTTCGGCTACTTCTCGGGGGTGACGCCGTTCGGAGCGGTGCTGTTCGCCGGCTTCTTCGCCCCGCGGGCAAGCTGGTTGGTCGGCGCGCTCGTCTCGATCGTCGCGGCGCTGTTCCTGGCGGCCTCGCTGACGGTCCAGTACGGGAGCCTGCCGGACGACCAGTTCATCGACACGGGCGTCAATCAGGTCAGCCTCGTCAGCACGAACGTCGCCAAGGCAGAGATCCCGCAATTCGTCACCCAGGCCCTGACAGTCGGTGCGATCTACGGGGCCTTCTTCGCCGCGGCCGCGGCCTGGTACCGGCGCTTCCTGAACCGGGCGAGCCCCAACCGCCAGCGGCCGTCGACCCCGACCAGCCGCCGCCCCGATGGCAAGGTGCCGAAGAAGAACCAGCAGCGTCCGATCCTCGCCCGCCGCCGATAGGGGCTGTCGCGCCTCCGCGGCCGATCGCTGCGTTGCCCCCTACGGTCCTCGCTCACGGCCGTTTATGGCCGCTCGCTCCGG